>JAEZDW010000277.1 GCA_023417955.1 Bacteroidota bacterium | reverse complement strand
GCATAGCATAGCTGCGCAGTGCAAGGTTACCCATAAGTACAGCTTCTGTAAATGGCCCGGCATATTCGAAAGGAGAACTGAGTTCCATCTTTCCGTAACCTTTCATCGACGCTTCCACCCATTGCGTGTAGTGTCCGGCTTCGCCCTTTGCCACGCGCGCAATTGTTTCCTTCGGCAGTGTTTCGTCTTTCATCCGGGTTGTTGGCAGTAACACCGGTGCGGAGTTATAATTGCCCATCATCTTGCCTTTGGTTCCTTCAAAGATGTAGCCGCCGTTCCAGTCGCCGAGTTGTTCGTCCGCTTTCAATTCTTCAGGCCTTTGTGGGAGCAGTCCGCCATCCATCCACGTAAGTGAAATATTCCCCTTTCCGTCCTTGCGTGGAAACTTGAGGTGGATAATCGAACTCGCCGGGCATGACTCAGTATAGTTGGCTTCCTTGAAGAAGCCTTCCCATACGGTAGTGGTACTGCATTCAACTTCCGACGGGTAGTCTATGGGCAAAATGCGGAATGCAGCGTCCATGATGTGGCATCCCATATCACCGAGTGCGCCGGTACCAAATTCCCACCAGCCACGCCAGTTGAATGGCAGGTAAACAGGATTGTAATCGCGAACTTTCGCGGGTCCAAGCCAAAGGTCCCAGTCGAGCTCTTTTGGAATTTCGTGCTTTCCTGTTGGCAGAGGTATCCCCTGAGGCCACACAGGTCTGTTGGTCCAGGTAATCACCCGGGTAACGTCACCGATCAGGCCTGCGTCGACGAGTTCCTTGGCACGGCGTACGTGATCCGCCGACGCGTACTGGTTTCCCATCTGTGTGACGACTTTGTATTTCTTTGCAGCTTCGGCGAGCATGCGCGCCTCGTAAATCGAGTAGGTGAGAGGCTTCTGTACGTAGACGTGTTTGCCGCTTTCCATTGCTGCTATTGTAGCGGCAAAATGGGTATGATCCGGCGTGCTCACACTCACTGCATCAATGTTTTTGCTCTCCTTGTCGAGCATCTGCCGGAAGTCTTTATAGTACGGCGCTTTTGGGAAATTCTTTCCAGACTCAACTGCTTGCCGATCATCCACATCGCAGAGAAATGCAATCCTCGCATTGGGGTGCGCTGCAAACCCGGTGAGATCACTCGTGCCTTTTCCGCCGACACCAATACCCGCGATGTATAAGGTGTCACTTGGTGCTGTGTAGTTTTTGCCTCCTAATACAAAACGCGGCACAATGGTAAATGCGCCTGCTGCCAGCGTTGCGTTTTTGATAAAAGAACGTCGGCTGAGATTGGATTCTTCTTTCATAGCAGCGTAGTTGTTTGTGGTAAGTTAACAAAAACACTGACACTTGTACACGATGTCGCGGGTGTGCGGTTGGATTCGGGGCTTAATGTTTGTGCTTTTTCGGAACCGGGTCGTAACCGTGTGTTCCCCAGGGATGACAGCGCGCGATGCGCTTCATGCCGAGCCAGGTCCCGCGCAGGATGCCCCATTCCTGAATCGCTTCGATGGTGTACTGCGAGCACGTTGGCGTGTGACGACAATTAGATCCCAGCAACGGCGAAATTGCCAGCTGGTAGAACCGAATGGGGAGAATGTATAAGCGTCGCAGAAACTTCAAGTGTGTGCTGTTAAGTTGTTTTGGTGATCTCAATTTCACCAACTTCGTAATCCTTTAACCGAAAGAAGGACGAATTCGTCACCCGGCCTTTGTACTTTTTGCCATTACTCAAAATTACCAGAACAGTGTCGTCGGGCGATACAGACCCGTTGGCTTTTGAATTGAGCACAGCCTTCCCCGTTACGGGAATTCCGCGAAGAAACGCTTCATCCATCTTTTTGTCGTCGAGTTTGTAGACGTGCATCATTCAGAAGATATTGTTTCCGGTATGTGTTTTACTGCTGTTATCGCGGTTGAGAACACAATCTTGAAATTATGAACATTTTTGAGACCTTGTTGCCATAACTATGAAAACAGGAATAATTATCGCCCGGTTTCAATCGGCTCGATTGACCAAGGGGATTTCTGAAGTTATTGAGTACGTACGGCGTGAGAATGACGAGACGGCGATCGTTTTGGGGGAGTCAAAGCTTCCTTCAAGCCAGGCTAATCCGCTAAGTGTGGAATCGCGAAAGGCAATGCTTAAAGCTTCCGTTCCGGGGATTTCTGTTTTGCATTTGCGTGATCATCCGCTTGACGAAACGTGGTCGGGGCAGTTGGATGAACTCATTCTGAAAGCGTTTCCCGAAAATTCTGTTGTTCTCTACGGCCATCCGGAGCGTTTTGTCGCGCGCTATTCAGGCAGTTTTCCAACTAAACCGCTTCCGGATCGTGAGGCAGACGATCACGAGCCTGAGGAACAACCGGATGTTGAGACATTCAGGGACGGCGTTGTGTTCGCGCATGCATCAGCATATAGTCGTGTACTGCCAACTGTGGATATTGCTGTATTTAGAAATCACCGCACCGAAATCCTCCTTGGAAGAAAGGGTATTGACAAGAAATGGCGTCTTATCGGCGGATTCTCCGATACTGATGACGCTTCATTTGAAGAGGCAGCAAGACGCGAGTTGGCAGAGGAATGTGGGCCGATCAAACATTCGCCGCTTCAATACGAAGGATCGTTCCGGATTGACGATTGGCGTTACCGGCTTGAGAAAGACAAAATCATCACGACACTGTTTTCATGTGATATCACAGGTGGAAATCCGGAAGCATCCGATGATATTGAGGCTATCGATTGGTTCAGCTTGTCAAAGATAAAAACGATGGTGGAAGATGGTAAAACTGCGCGCGAACATCAGCCATTGTTTGAGCATTTGTTGAATGTTTATTTAAAGTAGTTGTACGGGTGCTAAAAATCCTTGCCCGTCCGGTGCATCTTCTCGTATCTTGCCGGCCACGGAAACAGTTTTCATGGAAAATTCAATAAAGATCTACGCGACGTCGTCAGGCGCTCCCCTTGGAAAAAATATTGCTGATCACCTCGGATTGCCGTTGCACACCTTGCATCGCGAGAAATTTTCAGACGGTGAATTGTTTGTTCGCTTCAATGAAAGCGTTCGCGGACAACTTGTTTTTTTGGTGGCGAAGGTGCAAATGCCCTATGAAAACTTCTTCGAAATGTTGCTCACGGTGGATGCGGCGCGCCGTTCATCTGCAAAGGAGGTAGTGCTTGTTTTACCATATCTTCCGCATAGTCGTCAGGAGCGACGCGACAACCAGCGCACTTCCATCGCTTCACGCATGGTTGCTGATATCATTCAACTGATGGGTGCGAATCGGATTATCACGCTCGACCTTCACACAAATGCCATAGAAGGATTTTACAAGGTGCCGATGGATCCGTTATCATCGTTACGGTTATTCGTGGATCATATCAAGGCCAATGCGCAGGAAAACCTATGCCTCTGCAGTCCTGATTTCGGTGGCATCAAGCGCATCAAACAATACAAGAAACACATCGATGCAGAGATGGTGGTGATAAACAAGGAGCGACTTAAGCCCAATCAGGTAGCCCACATGGAAATCATCGGCGAGGTGGAAGGGCGAAACGTTATCATTATCGACGACCTGGTGGATACAGCGGGCACGCTGACAAAGGCTGCGGACTTACTGCTTGAGCACGGTGCAAAATCCGTATGCGCTTATTGTACGCATGGCATTCTCAGTGGATCGGCACTGGAAAATCTTGAGCGCTCCGGTATTAAGAAATTGTACATCTCAGACTCGGTGATTGAGCACGTTGATCATCCCAAAGTAGAGGTTGTGAGTTGTGCTGAATTGCTTGCGCGTGCAATCAAATTGCTGGTAAGCAACCGCAGCTTAAGTTCAATCTGACGTTCTAAAAATCCGAATACGAGGTCGGCCGCAGCAAATGAATGTCGATATGAGAAACATTTTTCTGATACATCGCCATTGACGACAGCTTCTTCCATTCGGGGTCGGCGCCAAAGGTCTGCCAGTGCTGGTCGCGTTCCTGCCTGTTATCAAATGACGTCATATACATCAGGTTAGGCATCTTGCTGCCGGCAATTACTTCCCCGTAAAAAATCGCGTTGAAGCCCAATCGATCAAAGAGGGGAATCTCACCACCCTCGTTGAACATGTGAATCTTGTTCTGAGAAATTTTCTCGGTGTGCCCCTCGTAGCTGCGAAGTTCATATATACGTTCAGCCCGCGGTCCGTTGAGTGACGGCGTGGTCAGCTTCGGATGCAGTTTGAAGGCTTTTAAAAGTATAACCTCCATGCGTTGGTAAGGTGGATTTTCAAATGTTGCGTCCCTGTATGCCTGCGCGGATGAAGATGACTGTAAAATTTTTTGAATTTTTTCATCAGTGGCAGCAATGTCATTAATACTTCTGTACGGGATTAATATGTAGATGCGCTGTTCGGCAGTGTCGATTAACGCAGGCTTGAATACTCCGACGTTTTTTACGCCCGCTTCATGGAAGGCGGGGAGCAAAGCTTTTTCAAGATACGTTTCAACGGTTGCAAGCTGGGCATCGGTTTTTAAGTGGTAGATCCTGATCTGGTAGTACTCACGATCCGTCTGTGCGGAAGTGTGCAATGTGGTCAGGAGAATGATCGCCAGGATATAAGAGAATTTTTTCATAAAGGCGTGAGCGTTCTGTTCGTTTCGCATCGACGAATGTACCTATCTTGATGATGAAATAAAAGGCAGAATGCTATGCTGATAAACGAATTGACGATGAAGAGCATCAGCGCTGTGATTTCGCTTACAACAGGAGTTGTACTCGTATACATAATTGCGTCTGTGTTACCCCTTGGATTTGCAGTAGCATTCTGGCTGCTGGTGTTGAGTCAGGGCCTGTTGATTTGGATGGTTATCCGGATACTAAAAGACAAGCGGACTTCCGACAAGACATTTGAAACGCACTTTTACGAAGACTCTCCGATTCGCCGGAATACACCTTGACGACTTTATCGTCTTCGTTTTGTGTTTCTTTTTGGCGGCCCACCTCCCGAAGTATCAAAGATTATTCCGATGGAAAACTCCAGTCCGGTGAAGTCGATTTTTCCATCGCGAAATGCTTCATCGACGATAACGGTTTCCAGCGACTGGCTACCGCCTGTGTACGAGCCTTTGAGTGGAAACGCGGACTGCCCGGCCAGGTAATTTGTCTCAAGCGAGATTCCAAACTGTGACGTGACATTTACCGTAAGCTCAACACCGAAGTGGTAGCCCCATCCGGGGTTGTTTTTGTAACTGAACGAACTATTCGCGACTTCCCACCCTTCATATTTTCGAATCGCCCGGTCAATATTTCCATAATTGAGTTTGTGTGCGAATCCGTAAAATCCGAAAGCGCCGCCTTTGATATCAAACTGGAAACCCTGTGCGGGAAGCTGCAGCACAAGTTCAACAGGAACGAATATTGTGAAATTCGGTCCGACGAAAGGTTCTTTGCTTTTGATTGGAAGATCTTTCATGTTAAGGCCCGACATGCGGTAGAGCGATGCGCCGGTTTCAATGGCGATGTTTCGCGTGAGGTCAACACCAAGTCCGCGTATTGAAAACGGACTTATGGGAGTTGAGAAGTATCCGTCTTTGGGGATGAAGTAAGAAAACGACAATCCTACATTCTGAGCCAGCCCTGCCGTTGCGCAAAGGAGAAATGTCAAGAGCAAAATCTGTTTTCGCATACCGTATGGGTTATTTGTCAATCGCGTTATAGTTGGTGTACAGCATTTGCTGATAAGCTTTACCGGCTTCCTGCACGTCTTCCCGGCTTCCCGGGTGCAGGAAACGCTTGCCTGCATTGTCGTAGGCAACGTGGCCGTCCGGGGTTACGAAGCCAAAACCGTCAGTAAAAAAGTATGGTGCAAACGGTTTTGATTTCGCGTTAAGCAGATCTTTGCTAAAGGTGAAAACATTTGTTGGTCTGCCAAGTTGGGCCAGCAACGTTCGTGCAATGTCAGTCTGGCTGCCAATCAGATGGCTGACGGAATCCTTAGTCACGGCACCACCAGTGAATAGAAGAGGAATGTGGTAGCGGGCAGGATCATGCAGTTCGCGGTCACCGGGATGACGGTGTCCGTGATCGGCTGTAATCACAAGCAGGGTGTTCTTCCACCACGGCATAGTTTTGCAATATTCAACGAAGGTTCCGAGAGTCTGATCGGTATAGTGGCAGGAATTAAGGAACAAGGTTTCGGTATCATTTCCCTGGAGCAGCGGTTCGATGGGAACGTCAAAAGGCTCGTGACTGCTCAGCGTAAGGATTACCTTGAAGAAGGGACCGCTTGTTGTGTCGAGTTCTTCCATGGCGCGCCTGAACATGTGATGGTCGTGCACGCCCCACTTGGATGTGTATAGCTCGTCGTCGAAGTCATCGAGCGTCGTCAGATGATCGAAGCCACTGCTGTTAAGGTATGACCGGAAGTTTGCGAAGTCGATATCGCCACCATAGATGAACGAAGTCCGGTAGCCCAGTTCCTTGATGAATCTGTTTAGCTGGGGAAGTCGTTCAGTCTTCGCAGGAAACTTGATTATTGATGTTTGAGGTTGTGCCGGGTAGCCGCTGAGTATGGCTATCATACCTTTATCTGTTCTGTCGCCGCTCGCGTAAATGCTGTCAAACAAAATCCCCTCGCGGCATAATGCATTCAGGTTGGGGGTAATTCCCGGTCGGCCTCCCAACGGCTCGACTACTCCGGCGGTGAAACTTTCGAGAATAATCATGATGATATTCGGCCTGCTTGTGTGCAGCACCAGGGAGGTGGAGTCAGGCACATTGTATAAGGACGAGAAGAGTTGACTGGTCTTCTCCCGGTCATAGAAATTCTCAGGGTATCCAGCCTTGGATGCCTTGCGCGCGTTGTAGAGGAAATTCCAAACAACATTAACTGCACTGTGGTTTGCGTAGGCTTTTGAGTTGTGAAAATAGACGAAGCCCGTATTCATCGGCGCGACCGTAAAGCTGCCGCGAATTGGAAGAAACATAAGGGCAGTGAGAATAAACAGGGGAATAGCGACCTTCGGATGAGCTTCGCCCAGGTATCGTATTCGCGGTGCGAGCTTGCGGAGGAATATGATCACAGCTGTGGAGAAAAGCAGGATAAATAACAGCAGGAGCTTTCCCGCCACCAGCGGATCCACACTTCCGACGGCCTCTTTACTGATGTACATCAACGGTGTTGTGTTTAGTCTGAAACCCCAATGACGGTACAGTTCCACGTCTACAACAATCAGAAATGAACAAAGGAACAATAGTGCGACCGTTGTCCAACGCAAAATCCGCCCGAACCAGGCCGAGTTATTGAAGACGGATAGTGTCAGCATGAGACCGCTGAACATGAGAAAGTATCCTGCCATACTCGCATCCATGCGGAATCCGTAGAGCACAGTGAGTGCCTGTTCGGCCAACGTCAGCGTTTCGGTGTAGTCATAATTGTATGCGAGGAAGATCACCCTGGCCACGACCATGAATGAGAGCCAAAAAACTGTAAGTTGAAAAAATATACGGAGTCGTTCGCGCATGTCGTTGTCGAAAAAATCGTAGTCGGTTTCGGTGAACAGTTTGTCGGCGCTGAAGGCTTTCCCGCAACGCTATTGTTCGATCGTGTAGCTCATCTCCCCGTCCTTGCCATCCTTCAACTGAACGCCAACTTTCTTCAAATCATCTCTGATTTTGTCGGAAAGCGCGTAGTTGCGATCGGTTCTGGCTTTCTTACGCATTTCAATCAACACGTCAATCAGTCCATTCAGGATTTCATGATTATGTACTTCTTCTTCGCGGAAACCAAGGACGTCCTCCATAAAGCCAACGTAATTTCGCTTGAGTTCGTCAAATGTTTCTTTGCTTATTTCTGCGAGAGACTGATTCCCGGACTTGAAGTCGTTAATTCTTGCAGCGAGTTCAAACAGCGAGGCCAATGTGCGTGCTGTATTGAAGTCGTCGCCCATGTGCTGGTACAGTTCGCGGAAGGAGGTTTCGAGCGATTCAGTCAGCGTTTTGTTGACATTCTTGCTACCCTCGGGATATTCTATCTTCTTCAACGTGGAGAGCGCTTGCGCCAGTTTGCGATAACCTTTTTCGGCTGCGTTGAGAGCTTCATTCGAAAAGTCGAGCGTGCTCGAATAATGCGACTGCAGCATGAAGAACCTTACGGTCATAGGAGAGAAACCTTTTTCCAGCAACGGATGGCTGCCTGAGAACAATTCATCCGGAAGGAAGGAGTTGCCCAGGGATTTGCTCATCTTTTGTCCGTTGACGGTGAGCATATTGGAATGCATCCAGTAGCGCACAGGTTGTTTACCGTATGCGCCGACGGCCTGCGCAATCTCACACTCGTGGTGCGGGAACTTGAGGTCCATACCGCCACCGTGGATATCAAATGTTTCACCAAGGTACTTTGTGCTCATTACGGTACATTCGATATGCCATCCGGGAAATCCGGGACCCCACGGTGATGGCCACCGCATGATATGGGAAGGGGAGGCTTTCTTCCAGAGTGCAAAGTCGGCCTTGTTTCGTTTTTCGTCCTGGCTGTC
>JAEZDW010000223.1 GCA_023417955.1 Bacteroidota bacterium | reverse complement strand
GATTTACAGTGATTGTAACTGTTGCCTCATTGGAACGCAGCCCTTCGTTGTCTGCAACCGTGTAGGAGAAGGTTACGGGGCCGTTAAAATTCGGATTGGGCGTAAATGTAACCACACCTGCTGCGCTGACTGTCAGACTACCTGACGCAAGTGTTCGCGTGGTTTGTTGTCCCGCGGTTCCCGGATCCAGGTCGACACTAGCCGGGTTAATAGATCCGTCGGAGTCCGTATCGTTCGCCAGAATAGTTATGTTGACAGGCGTGTCTTCATTTGTTGATGCCGCGTCTGGATTCGCCACCGGGGGATCGTTCGTAGCGTTGACCGTCACAGTAACGGTCGCGTTGTTGGAATAAAGTCCCTCATTGTCTGCGACGCGATAGCTAAACGTGATTGGGCCGTTATAATTTGCATTCGGGGATACGGTCACAACTCCTGATGCATCTACAGTCACCGTTCCGCCCGTCGGCGTGATCGACGTCTGTTGACCAGCAAGCGCAGGATTCAGGTCGACCGTTGAAGGATCGATAGTTCCATCAACGTCAGTGTCGTTGCTTACGATGCTGAACGAAACCGGAGTATCTTCATCGGTTGATGCAACATCCGGGTTCGCGACCGGTGCGTCATTGATTGAATTCACTGTTATCGTGACCGTGGCCACGTTTGATGTTAAGCCTGAGTTGTCCTGAACTGTATATTGAATGCTGAATGCCCCATGATAGTTTTGGGCGGGTGTATAAGATAGAACACCACCAGGATTAACGGACAGGTTACCCGCCCCAAGGGAAAGTGAAGTTTGTTGGCCTGCCGTCGCCGGATCAAGGTCCACAGTTGAAGAAACAATACTTCCATCCGGATCGTTGTCGTTGCTGAGGATGTTAAAGTTAGCGGATACGTCTTCGTTAGTGGAGAAGCTGTCATTATTTGCAACGGGAGGATCGTCTGCCGCGGTCACCGTTATGGTAACGGTTGCCGAATTGGATCTAAGGCCCAGGTTGTCTGCTACAGTGTAGGAGAAACTTACGAGACCGTTGTAGTTTGCTGTCGGTGTAAAAGTTACTTGTCCCGAAGCGTCTACGACTACTGTTCCACCCACGAGTGAAAGCGAAGTTTGTACACCAGCTGTTCCCGGGTCCAGATCCACCGACGATGCGTCAATTGAACCGTCAGGATCTGAATCATTGCTGATGAGACTAAATGTCACCGGAGTGTCCTCGGCGGTTGTTGTTACATCAGCAACAGCAATCGGCGCATCATTAATTGAATTTACGGTAACGGAAATTTGCGCGGGTGCGGAGACGGCACCCCCGTTATCGGACACTGTATATGTGATGCTAATTGGTCCGTGAAAATTCGGCGACGGTGTAAACGTAACCTGACCTGATCCGTTAACAGAGAACGTACCATCATCCAATACACGGGTTGACTGAATGCCAGCAGTGCCGGGGTCGAGGTCGACTGATCCTGGATTAATAGACCCGTCGATGTCGGTATCATTGGCAACAACGCTAAATGTAACGGGCGTATCTTCATTGGTGATCGCATTGTCGGCAACGGCTACGGGTGGATCGTTCACAGAATTAACTGTGATGGTGACCGTCGCCACATTTGAAGTAGCGCCTTCGTTGTCGTTGACGGTATAACTAAAAACTACAGGTCCGTTGAAATTCAGGAGTGGTGTATAGGTGATGACACCGGATGCATCTACCGAGATGTTACCCCCTGCGTGCAACAGGGTGTTCTGTATTCCTGCAACGCCGGGCTGAAGGTCGACTGTCGCGGGATTTATAGCACCGTCTGCGTCCGTATCGTTACTCACGATATTTAGCGTCACCGGAATATCTTCGTCAGTAGAAGTGGCATCGGCATTGGCAACAGGGGCGGCATTTACGGCGTTGACCGTGATCGTGACTGTTGCCTCGTTTGAAGTAACGCCATGTGTATCGTTTACGGTATAAGAGAACGAGACGACGCCGCTGAACCCGGGCGACGGTGTAAACGTGATTATTCCGGACCCATTTACGGAAACATTACCCCCCATTGGTGAAATGGATGTTTGAATGCCTCCGGTTCCGGGGTCCAGGTCAACAGTGGCAGCATTCAATCCGTTGTCATCAGTATCATTAGCGAGAAGATTCAAATTTACCGAAACATCCTCATTTGTACTGGTGGCATCCGGGTTGGCTACCGGAGTCGCATTTACGATAACTGTTATGGTAGCAGAGTTGGATTTTGCGCCTTCATTGTCTTCAATCGTATAGGTGGTGCTGGCGACGCCGGTAATGTTGAGCAGAGGAACAAACGTAACGACACCGCCTGCAACTGTCCAGGTTCCCTGCAGCGTGATCCTGATGGGCTGGTTCCCAATTAGCGTCGGATCAAGATCAATTGTTGAAAGCACCAGTGTTCCGTCAATATCGAAATCGTTATCGATTATGGGTATGTTGACTATTCCGTTTACAGGGGTATTGATAATATCATCATTTGCGACAGGCGGATCGTTGATGCTGTTAACAGTCACGGTTATGGTCGCAATGCCTAAAGAGTTTCCAAGATTATCCTCAACACTGTAGTCAACCGTAACCAGTCCGTGAAAATTCTGCGTGGGTGTGAAGGTGACATTTCCGAAATCATCGACACTAAAGGTCCCGTCGGTGAGCCCGATCATGCTTTGCCGGCCAGGCGCCGTGACGTCAAGGTCGACTGTTGCTACATTGATGCCATTAGGGTGTTCATCATTGGCGGTGACTGAAAAGTTAAGCGGAGTGTCCTCATTTGTCATAACGTTGTCATCCACCGGCTGGGCGAGCACGGTAAAATGCCAGAATACTGCGAATAGCAGGGAAAGCAGGAACGGGGTTCGCATAACTATCAGACAGACCGGCAAAAATAAGAGATTTAATCTATATAAGCCCTCAAAATTGGTTGTAACTCGTAAGTTTGGGGCAAATTTGATGAGCAGTATGCATACATTTTTCCTGGTCTTGTTTTGGATTGGAGTTTTCGTCGTCGTCTATACGTATCTTGGGTATGGAATTGTCATCTTCGTTCTGTCCAAAATCCGCGGGAGAAAGCCAGCACCAGCGTTTGCAACCGATGATGACCTCCCGGAGGTCACGCTGGTTATAGCCGCGTACAATGAAGAAGCGTTTATTGAAAACAAGGTGAATGACTGCCTTGAGCTCGATTACCCGGAAAACAAGCTGACGTTGCTGTTTGTAACAGACGGATCTACGGATCGGACGCCTGAAATTCTTCGAAGATATCCGCGAATCAAACTTTTTCATGAAAGTGCACGCAAGGGAAAAATTCACGCCGTCAATCGCGTAATGGGTGAAGTGAAGACACCGGTAACGATATTTTGCGACGCCAATACGTTTCTTAACCGGGAATCGATAAAAAATATCGTCAGGCATTATCAAGATCCAACTATTGGCGGCGTCGCCGGCGAAAAACGGATTTTCACAAAGGAGTCGGACAGTGCTTCCGGTTCTGGTGAAGGTTTGTATTGGAAATACGAATCATTTCTAAAGCGAAAGGACGCAGAAGTGTATTCCATTGTTGGGGCTGCAGGTGAATTGTTTTCGATCCGTACTGAATTGTATGAGGCTCCTGCTGAAGACATGATCATTGAGGATTTCTACATGAGTCTCCGCATTGCCGCCCGGGGATATCGTTTCGCATACGAGCCTGATGCATTTGCAACGGAAACCGCCTCCGCATCGGTAGAAGAGGAATGGAAGAGAAAGGTTCGTATTTGTGCCGGTGGCTTCCAGGCGATGGGCCGGCTGCGCTACCTGATGAACCCCTTCCGTTATGGCATCCTTACCTTCCAGTATTTCTCGCATCGTGTACTTCGATGGACCCTGGCCCCGCTGGCACTTCCGCTCGTGCTTTTGGCGAACGTAGTTCTTGCATTGTCAATTGATCCATTTTATGTGTTGACACTGACGTTGCAGATTATGTTTTACGCGTTCGCGCTCGTTGGCTACGTACTTCGGAACCAACCTATTTCAATTCGCGGCTTCTTTGTACCGTATTACTTCTGCGTCATGAATGCTGCAGTTTACGCCGGTCTCGCGCGATTTCTACGCGGAAAACAGTCCGTTGTATGGGAACGAGCGCAGCGTGCGGAACTTAATCGCGCCGGAGATACACCGTCTGCGGGCAATTAAGTGTTGACTAATTCGCGATCTCGCCTAATTTTGCAGGCCTAATCAGAGGAATATGGGCCGTATTTTTGAAAAAAGAAAGCACAAAATGTTCGCGCGTTTTGACCGCATGGCCAAAGCATTCACGCGCATCGGAAAAGAAATATCTATTGCCGTAAAGCAGGGTGGTCCTCTTCCGGAAAACAATCCCAAGCTCAGACTGGCGATTCAAAACGCGAAGGGTGCGAACATGCCCAAGGATCGTGTCGAAGCGGCCATAAAAAGAGCGTCGTCGAAAGAAGAAAAGGATTTTCAGGAAGTAACATATGAGGGATATGCTCCTCACGGCGTGCCGGTGATCGTTGAATGCGCTACTGACAACCCTACACGCACCGTGGCGAATATCCGCCTTCATTTTTCAAAGAACGGAGGCAGCATGGGGAACTCAGGATCTGTGGCGTTTCTTTTTGAACGCAAAGGTGTTTTCAAGTTTGACCCTTCGGCGCTGAATCTGGACGAAATCGAACTCGATCTTATTGACGCTGGCGCGGAAGAAATCGAACGCGGCGAAGAAGAGACTGTGATATACAAGAAGTTCACAGAATTCGGTCACATGCAGAAATTTCTTGAATCAAAGAATCTTGAAGCGAAGGCGTCCGAAATTCAATACATTCCTAACGCTACAAAGGAACTCACTGAAGAGGAGCAGGACGACGTCTTCAAACTGATTGAAACCCTTGAGGGAGATGATGACGTGCAGACCGTCTATCACAATCTCGCCTGACATTATGGCGTTACCACCATCCGGTTTTCGACCAGCCTGTTGTTGTATTGCTGAATCATTGCCTTCACTTTGGGCTCAAGTGCACTAACGACTTCAGGCAATGAGTCAACAAGGTTCTCCTGCAGGAGATTGTCCGTCCTGAACCGATAAAGTCCCCTGCTCTTTTCCCCGTCGAACTGGAGCAGATAATCCCCCATGAAAAGCTGGTATTGATTGTCTTTGTAGTTCAGGGCAAAGCCTTCATCGTCTGAAAACACATTCGTTCCAAAGGCGACAAAGGGTTCATCAAAGTTGAGATAACCAAGCACGGAAGGAAGGATATCCGTTTGCTGAATAATACGCTCTTTCCTGCCTGATAGCGATCCATCAGGGGCAAAGAATATTATCGGTATACTAAAGAAACCCGCCGCGGTCCGCGTTTCAGGGAATTCAATTTCGGAAGAAGTGTGATCGGCCGTAATGACAAAAATTGTATTCGCATACCACGGCATGGATGATACTTTGCGAAAGAACTCACGAAGACTGTAGTCGGTGTATTGAATGCATTTATGAATTACAAGTGGGCCGCCCTGAAAACGGCCTTTGTATTCATCAGGAATTTCAAAAGGGTGATGCGACGAAACGGAAAAGAACGAGGAGAAAAACGGCTGCGGAAACTGATTGAGACGTTGGGCATAAAAGTCCAGGAACTTGTCGTCCCAGATTCCCCATAGCCCGTCGAAATGGCTGTCGTTATTGTATTCACTCATGCCATAATATTCCTTTACGCCCGCGATGTTCATAAACGCCTGAAAACCCATTGAGCCGTTTGGTGCGCCGTGGAAGAATGATGTGTGATACCCTTTCTTGCCCAACAGCGATGCAAAACTGTTGATCCGGTTATCGGAATATGGGGAGAGGAAATACGGCGTACCCAGGCTTGGGATTCCGCTCACCACCGATGGCAGCCCGTCAATTGACTTCCGCCCGTTTGCAAATGAGTACTCGAATGTAAGGCTGTGATTGATTAGCGAGTCGAGAAACGGCGTGTAGCCAGTATACGTGCCGTTGTGCTTCTCACGGTTGAACGTCCCTAAAAACTCTTTCGAAAAGCTTTCCAGAATGATAACAACCACATTCTTCGGTTGAAAAGTCGCGCTGTCCGGAGGTATTTGTACGGGAGTAAAAATGTTTTCAACCTCGTCATCCGTAAAGTAGTGAACCTTCTTCACCTTGGTCTTTCCAATGGTTCGAAAGACGGCGAACGGTGTATTCAGCACCAGACTGATGTGTTTGGGATCGCTGACGTACTCGCCAGCATTGCTCAAGGTAATCGGCCGCGTACTGTGACGGAACCCGCCGCGCATGCCGCCGAACATGAGATAAACAATCACAGGTACCGCCAGGAAGCCTGACAGGTAGAATGCACGCCGGTCTTTCATTTGGGGCCCCTCATATCGCAAAAGGTTGAAGCACCATATCATTGCGATCATCAGGAAAATCCAAAAGACTGCTGCGTACCAGTAGTCGACAAAAAATTTCAACCAAAGGCCACCCATGTTGGTTTCGTTTTCAAATTGTGCGAAAACCTCAGCGGTGGTCCGGCGAAGGGTAAACCGATAGTAAATAAAATCTGCAACGTTGGCGGCGAGCGCAATGCCATTCGTTACAAAGAACAGGTACTTCAGACTGGTCCTGTAGTAATGGTGGTACCGCAACTTCAGCGGCAAGATCATTAGCAAAATGTACAGGATGTTTACGTAGAGTACTGTGGATAAATCGAATACGAGGCCTCCACCGAGGATTCGGAGCATTTTTCCTGCCGTGATATCGGGAAAAAAGGTCTGGTTATAGAAATAGAACCCGAGCCGGCAAATGGTGAACAAACCCATTACCAACAAGAGTCTCAGGACCAGCACCACGTACACATTGGTCCGCCAGGATAAGCCTTCCAGGTATCGGATCTTTGCCAGATTCATCGAAAAAACTGTGCGAATTAAGCAAAATTTTAAAGTTTTAAAGCGCCTTTGAACGGTCGATAATGCCTCTAACGGCCGTCATTAGTGTTAATTGGCGCCAATTCTGTAATTTGACATACTTTTTTTCCCTGAAACCAAATGTTAAGGCCATTTTTTAGTCTGTTGTTCATTTACTGCTGGTTGCTGGCGCCTGCCCAGCAGCATTCGGTTGGCCTTGGCATTCACACCGGTTTCACCATACCCGTCACAGTTGACAAGGGAATGGACACCGATCCCCGATACGACAGTCGATATTCCGTAAAAGGAGCGCCTTTTGGCATTGCTTTGATGAAGGATTGGGAAGGTTTTGGCGTTGTTCTTACGCCCGGGCTGATCACCATTGGCCAGAACTACGATGTGGTCAACACGGAGGGGGGGCACGATGGTATGCGCAAAATCACCCTTCAGTACGTTACGCTTCCCATCGGCTTTAAGCTCCATCTTATTGACCTCGATTTTTTCCGGGTAAGCGCCCTGGCTTCGGTAGGTGCCAACTACCTCCTTGACGCATCTGATTACATTACACACGAGAATACAAAGCTCAAGTTTCCATCCGAGGCGTTACCCATTCTGCCGGAAAACTACGTTTCGCAGTACGACGGCGTTCTCGTCCCTGACATCGACAAGCAAACAATTTCGGTAAAAGAAGACTATAGCAATCTGCAACTCCTGGCTGGATTGGGGTTGCGTTCCGACTGGGATATTTCAAATCATTGGCGAGTGAGTTTTGACGTGCGTGTGAACTATGTATTCTTCGATCCACGGCAAGATGCCTACCTGGAACGAATCAAAACTTACCAAAGTCTATATGACACCCCCGGTGCGCGTACAGACTTATACATGTCGCTTAATGTAGGGATTGCGCGATTTATCGAGTTTGACAAGAACGATAAGGAGCGCGAGAAAAATCTGAAAGGCTCGAAGAAACGTTATGTTCCATCAAAACAATACAATACCCGTCGCCGCACCAGTCCGAGAAACCGGTAGAGAACGGCGACCGCGTTATTTGTCTTCGGCGGCGATCTTGTCTTTTCTTCGTGATCCGGAATAAAGTTCATATTCCAGGAGCCTGCAGTCAATTTTAGCGTTGAAGAATTCTATCCTGCGAGCCGCCTTCAAACCAATTTTCTTCGCAAGATCCGGGTTTCCGGTAAAGATGTAGCCCATGTAACCCTGGCAC
>JAEZDW010000214.1 GCA_023417955.1 Bacteroidota bacterium | reverse complement strand
GCGTAGCATATCCTCCGTAGGAACCACCCATTATTCCGACTTTCGCTTTATCGACAATTCCCTGCTCAATAAGATACTTCACACCCCAGGTGATGTCATCCTGCATTTTCTGGCCCCATTCGCCATTACCTGCATTCAGGAATTGCTTTCCATAACCTGTTGATCCGCGGAAGTTTGGAAGCAGGACTGCATAACCACGATTCGCCAGGAACTGTGCATAACCGCTGAATCCCCAATAGTCACGTGCCCAGGGACCGCCGTGCGGAAGAACAATCGCAGGGAGATTCTTGGGGTCCTTTCCCGGAGGGAGAATAAGGTATGCCGGGATCTCAAGTCCGTCAGATGACTTGTAGCTGATGGGTTGCATCTTCGCTAACTGCATTTGCTGAAGCTTCGGTCTCGGAGTGTATTGCTTTATCAACGACTTCTTTTTGATGTCGAAGAAATATGTCGATCCCGGATCATCATCACTGTAAATGTTTACAAGCATCTTGTCTTCATCCCGCGTAAGCGAAAAGAAACTCACTTCTTTTTCAGGGAACTTTGATTTGATGAACTTGTAACCATCTTCAAATGTCTTGTCTTTGAAGTAGTAACGCGTCTTCGCGTCGGTATAACTTGTCAGGACAATGTTTCTGTTTTTGTTTGAGATAAAGAGTCCGCCAAAATCCACTTTCCCAAGTGGATCACCTTCAACGAGTTTGAGATCTTTGTTTTCAGGATCGAACAAATACAGCTTTGTAAAATTCTCTTCGCCTTTGTTTGAAAGCAGATAGAAGTTGCGATTGTCTTTGTCGAAAGCGCCAGCAGGATTGCAAGTCTCAAGTACGGAGCAGTCGTATATCTTTGTAAATCCGTCTTTCGTTGCATACAGGATTTCCTGCGTACCGTCATCGGCAGTGCGTGTTGCGAGACGCAGGTTCTCGTCCCAGTCGAAGTAAAATGCCGTTAACCGGTCTTTGTTTTCTTTCAACAGCGTGAGCTTTCCGGTTGAGATACTCAACTCATACAGATCGTGCCAGGCTTTATCGCGATTGTTAAGACCAATTCTAAGGATGTCGGGATTCTTACGGGATACATTATAGATAAAGGCGCGTACACTGTCCATCGGCGTGAGGTTCCGCGCCTGAGGTGCACCTGAAGCGGTAGAAGCTGCCGTTGGATCAACAGCATAGACGTTGAAGTTTTCATTACCGCCATCATCCTGCACGTACAATATGTATTTGCTGTCCTGGCTCCAAAAGTAGCCCGGGATAGGTTTCAGCGTGTCGGCAGTAACAGGTCTTGCTTTCTCGAATGGTTCGTCAAACTTTTTGACCCATACGTTCATTTTCCCTTTGTACACTTTCTGAAAGCTGATCATTGTGCCATCTGGCGACAATTGTCCGCCCGAAATTTCCGGGTTGTCAAAGAATAACTCGCGGTCAATAAGTGGTGCTTCCTTGACGGCGGTCTCTTTCGCCGCCTTCTTTTTCTGCGCGAAACTGCAAAACGACAGACATACCAGTGCGAGCAGAGGTAGGGTAAATTTATGCATCATAGGGTTAAACGTTTTTCAGATTCGTCGCGATTACAGGCAAATCGTTACTGATCGAACATACCTTTTTGTTTCGAGGAAGGGAAAGGCATTTTCAGGTGACGGTATGCCCGCTCCGTTGTTTCTCGACCACGCGATGTGCGTTTGATGTATCCTTCCTGGATCAGAAACGGCTCATAAACTTCTTCGATCGTCTCAGCCTCTTCCCCTACTGCCGTTGCTATAGTCGTAATTCCAACAGGTCCACCTTTAAACTTTTCGATAATGGTCAACAAAATGCGGTTGTCCATTTCGTCAAGACCGTTTTCATCCACATCGAGGGCTTTTAGTGCGAATTGTGCAATCTCCCTGGTAATCGTGCCATTGCCTTTGATCTGAGCAAAATCGCGCGTACGGCGCAGCAAGTTATTTGATATTCGGGGTGTCCCGCGACTACGACGAGCGATCTCAAAAGCAGCGTCTTCTTCAATTGGTGTGTTCAGTATCCGCGCTGCGCGATTGACAATTGACGTGAGCAGCTTTGCATCGTAATACTCAAGGCGTGCATTTATTCCAAAACGTGCGCGCAGAGGAGATGTGAGTAATCCCGCTCGTGTCGTCGCCCCTATCAGGGTAAATGGATTGAGTCCGATTTGTACTGACCTTGCATTCGGCCCCGAGTCAAGCATGATGTCGATGCGAAAATCTTCCATCGCAGAATACAGGTATTCTTCCACGACGGGGTTGAGCCGGTGAATTTCATCGATGAACAGAACGTCGTGTGCTTCCAGATTCGTCAGCAGCCCCGCTAGATCGCTTGGCTTATCGAGAACGGGACCGGAAGTGATCTTGATGTTGGATTGTAACTCGTTCGCGATGATGTGCGAAAGGGTAGTTTTGCCCAGTCCGGGAGGGCCATGCAACAGAACATGATCCAGTGGCTCACCACGTTGCTTCGCGGCGAGAACGAACACCTTGATATTATCAACGACCTTTTGCTGACCCGTAAAGTCTTCAAACGAAAGGGGTCTGAGAGCCTTCTCGAATTCCTTTTCGGCAGCATTCAGTCCTTCAGACTCACCATTCAAATAATCTTCTCGCATGCTTATCGTGAACGTTACGGCGACTGTCCATGAACAGCAAAAATGAACAATTTATTTCATAAGAGAATTACCAGCCATCCTCCAATGCGTCTTTCCCATTCAATTTTCTATCTTTCGCACGATTTGACCAATGGATGACCGTAAAAAGAACATAATCTATAGTGCAGTCCTGATGGCGGCGATACTGGCCGTTTATTTCTACCGGAAACATAACGCACTTCAGGAACCGCTGCGATTGGAAGGGCGGACGATGGGCACTACGTATCATATTACATACTTTGACGATAAGGGGCGAAGTTTTCAGGAGGCGGTTGACTCTTTGCTGGTGGAGATCAATAGATCAATCAACAATTACGATTCTGCATCCGAAGTATCGGTATTCAATCGCAGTGAGAAAGGCATTCCCGTACGACGCCCTTACTTC
>JAEZDW010000191.1 GCA_023417955.1 Bacteroidota bacterium | reverse complement strand
AAGGCTGGTTTGAAAGACAGCTTCCGTCTTAATATCGTCATCTGCTTTCACCGCTGAGCAGGTATCACATTTTTCCGTTTTGAGTAAACCAACAACTCCGGTATGGAAAATGTCGGCGGATTACTCGGAGCGCTCATCGTGGCGCTTGTGATCACCCTGTTCGTGAGGTTGATCCTGCAATCAAACGGGCCGTGGGGAACAGCATGGAGTCTTTTTGCTTTTCTTTTCCTCGCATTGTGGACCGTCTCATTGTATGTACGCGCAACCGGGCCCTTGTTCATAGGAATTCCCTGGCTGCCAATTTCGTTTACCGGTGTAGCACTTGCATTGTTACTGCTGGCTATTCCCAATACGCGGCGCGATGCAAGCGGTGAAACCAGCGCTACAGTTACGCCGCCGCCTTCGGGTGAAAAACTCGGCAGGTTCTTCTGGATATTGATGGCCTTCTTTGTGGCAGCCATTGTCATTGGCATGGTAAATCCGCAAATGGCCCGATAAAATTGAATCGATTTAAAAATGAACGCTATGAAAAACTACGAACATGAATTAGACCGGCATTCGCGCGAGAACAGGCATCGTGCAGAAGACTCCGGACATAAAAGCGGATATGGTCACAACTTCGGCCAGGGATCCAGTCCTTATGGCGAGTCATACGGTGAAGACAACGCCGACGGCATCTTTGATGATGAAAGAGATCGCATCCGGCAATCAGATTTAGCTCCAACAAATTTCCGTCGTGGTCATCGAGGCGAAACATTCCCCGAGAGCTTCTTGATGCGTGAGATGGATCGCCGGAAATACGAGGACCGGCATCTCGCACAACTTATGCCGGGACGGTATCACTACAGTGATCCCTGGTATGACGCAGGGCCTGAAAATCGGGGAAGGCGCGAACCAGGTAACCACGGCAAGGGACCGAAAAACTATTAGCGTAGCGACGAGAGAATTATTGACGATATAAATTCCCGGTAACTAACGATCCCGCCGGAAACGCTAGTGATATAAACATCGAAGTAAAACAATGCGAGGTTGTGCTCACCGGAACGGTCGATGATCGTTTTGCGAAAAGCCCTGGGAGTCTTTTTTCTGTGATTGGGATCAGAATTTAGTCACAATTTTTCCGGTTTTGACCATTCGCTCATTGTTCGCTGAACCTACCTGCATCTTACCTGCATCCTACCTGCAACTTACCTGCAACCTATATGGACAATAGCCTATATGCAACGGTTGCGCAAAGAGTTGTGCACGTTCGTTGCGTGTAGCAACGCCGACCACAGGGTATTGATTATGTCAAAGAAAATGTTTATTCATTTTTCACTGTGAGCTTAGATAAATCGCCGCATTGATTGAAGCCGGAGGATCGTACTAATCTTCAACGCTGTGAGCAAAATGAAAAGTTGGAGAAAATTCTTACCTGCATATTACATGCCTTTCGCAGGTGAACATATTCGCGATAGCTTTCCGTCGACAGCCGCCAGATGAAAAATCGTTTTTTAGAAATGTATTGTCCGTTTTTCGGAAGTCACGTTTGTAGTTCATCGAATTGTGGTTCGCTTCGGCGGCGATAAATGGCAGATTTGGGGAAAAATATAATTATGAACAGCAGATCGTTGGTTTTGTCTTTTGCCGCATTGTTGATCGCCTTTTCAGGCACAGCGCAGGCAGTCAAGAAGACTGTTGAAGTACCGGAGTTTAAAACAATCTATGTCAATTCGGGATATACAGTTACCCTGAAGCAGAGCAATAAGCAGGAAGTTCTGGTAGAAACGTTGCCTGAAATCTGGGACCTTACAACAATCAAGGTTGAAGATGGTATTCTTATGATAAACATGGAGCGCAAGCCGGAAAATCCAAATAAGAGTATCTGGGCCAAGATCGATGACATAAAGCTGAAGGTTCCTATGAAAATCACTATCAGTGTGAAAGAGGTAAAGGAACTTCAGGTCAATGGCAATGGCAAGATTGTCAGCGCGAACTCCCTGGCAGCAGATAACCTGAAACTTGTTGTTGCCGGCAGCGGCGATATGGATCTTGATATCAAATCAAAAACAGTAAAGACTGAAATTGCCGGCTCAGGAAATATTCAACTCCGCGGATATGCATCTACAAATGATGTGTCTATCTCAGGTAGCGGAAATCTTAAGGCTTTTAGCTGCGAACTGGAGACAGCGAAAGTCAAGATCGCAGGTTCGGGAAATTGTGAACTGAACGTAAGCCAGAATCTGGAATCCCTGGTAGCTGGTAGTGGTACCGTTAAGCACAAGGGAAATACAAAGGCAGTTACAAGACGCGTGTACGGATCAGGAAATGTTGAGCGGGCATTCTGATAACGCGCCAAAATATTAATTAACGTAAATCGGGTTGGTCAATGCAGACATGTTCGGCATAACCAACCCGATTTCTTTTTGTCTTTGCTAAAGTGCGCTAGTCTGTACGTAGGTTGTCAACGGGATTCATAAGGGCAGCCCGGATGGATTGATAACTGATTGTCGTAAGTGCAATCACCAGTGCGAGAACGCCGGCGACAGCAAATACATCCCATGTCAGGTCGATCCTGAATTTATAGTCTTCAAGCCATTTGTTCATGATCAGCCACGCGAGAGGCCCCGCGATGAAAAAGGAGATCATAATCAACATGACAAAATTCTGCATCACCAGACGGAGAATGCTTTGCATGGACGCTCCAAGTACGAGGCGAATGCTGATTTCCTTACGACGTTGTTCTGCCATGAAAGCGGATAATCCGAAGAGACCAAGGCATGCAACTATAATGGCGAAGATCGCACAGCTTGTAAATACCATTCCCATTCTTGTAACGTCTTCATACATTCGGGCGTAACTTTGGTTCAGGAACGTGTACCTCAGAGGTTGACCGGGAGCCATTTCCTTCCAAAGGTTTGTCACTGCAGGAATGATCTCAACAGCGGATTTTGTATCGAGTCGGGCAGATACGATCGTGGCGTTTGTCCTGTAGGCGATAGCCAGCGGTTCGATGTCAGTCTTGAATGACTCATAATGAAAGTCCTCAACAACGCCGATAATGG
>JAEZDW010000495.1 GCA_023417955.1 Bacteroidota bacterium | reverse complement strand
CCGATGAGGTGCGTCTCAAGAAGCGACTTGGTTTGGTTGGGATGCGCGAACGCGCAAGACTCTATGGTGGTGATGTTACTATCAGCAAAAACGAGCCCACCGGTTCGGTTGTTATACTCGAAGTGCCTTTACATACCAGTATTCCGTTGATGATATGAATATTCTTATCACAGATGATCACGCAATCGTGAGAAAAGGATTGGTTCAACTCCTGCGCGAAGGGTTTGCCGACGTGAATGTGATGGAAGCCACAAACAGCGTTGAAGCAATTGCCTTGTGTCGCAGTCATACTTTTGATGTCATCCTGCTCGACATATCAATGCCTGGCAGGAACGGAATGGAGACGTTGAAGCAATTGAGAACCGACGGAATCAAGACACCCGTTTTGATGCTGAGTATGCATTCGGAAGATCAGTACGCGATTCGCGCGTTAAAAGCAGGCGCGGCCGGTTTCGTAAACAAAGAGGCTGCAACCGAAGAACTTCTGACTGCGGTGCAAAGAGCTGCGTCCGGAAAAAAATACATCACGCCATCCGTCGCCGAAAAAATGGCAGCAGCGATAAGTGATCGCGGTGAGTTGCCATCACATGAAATCCTGTCGGACCGCGAAATGCAGGTGTTGCAACAAATCGCATTGGGCAAAACGGTTTCAGAAATCGCAGAAGAAATTTCATTGAGCGTAAATACCATCAGCACCTACCGCACACGTTTGCTTGACAAGCTTAAGCTGACTAACAACGCGGAACTCACGCGCTACGCGATAGAGAATCACCTCGTCTAACGCCGCTGTAGTAAAAACTACTACAAGGCATTCACTAATCTTCCTATACGATCCCGACGACCATAAAGCGAATTTTGCCGTATCAATTCATGAAAGATGATACAGGTCGAAAATAAATCGCGATTGAGGGTAATCACTGTAGACGATTCCAAGATCGTATCGCAACGTCTTGGCTCATTACTTGATGAGCTGACGACGGTTGAGGTTATGGGAAGCGCGGGGACGATTTCGGAAGCCTTGTCGCTCATTGATATCCAACATCCCCATATCGTAATTCTCGATATTCATCTTGCATCCGACAAACCAAAGAACGGAATCGATCTGCTCGCGCTGATAAAAAAGGCTTATCCGCCCGTCAAGGTAGTTATGCTTACTAACCTGACTGATCAGCGATATAAAAGTCTGTGTATTGAAGCCGGTGCCGAATTTTTCCTTGATAAGTCAAATGACTTTGACAGGATACCGGATATAGTGAATGAACTGCACGATGAGGGATGGATCGAAGAGAGCGAAACGTGGTGGAAGCAGCATTAAATCAGGAAAAAAGATCAATCAACCACATAAATTGTATGGAGCGAACAAAAAGGATCATGCTTGTCGATGATGAACCGATCAACAACTTTATCACCGAGAAGATCATTCAGCGGTATTCCGATTACCGCGTCGAAGCGTACACAAGTGCGCGTGAAGCGTTATCGCGTTTGCGTAACGGAGCCACTCCGGAGTTCATCTTCCTTGATATCAATATGCCCGAAACTAATGGCTGGGATTTCCTGGATGAATACTCGAACTTTCCCGAGGAACTCCTTGAGACCAGCCCTGTTGTTATGCTTACGTCATCCATTGATTTGAAAGACGTTGAGCGGGCAAAAGCGTATCGGTGTGTCTGCGATTTTATCTCCAAGCCGTTGAACGAATCGAGTCTTCTCGCAGTACTACAAACAAAGGAAGCATATTGCCTCCGTTACCGCTGATGCGCGAAAGCTATCTTGCCGGCTAACCACAATCGTGGTGACGCCGGAACCAGAAAGCATCAAATCCAAACCCGTCAATTGATAATTAACCACACGCAGAATCGAAATCGATTGTAATTTTTAAAGCTAATTGAGAAATCAAATGCCACCGGGGGAATAAGCCACCAATACCCCTTTCGAATCGACAAAATATTTATCTAATCCTCCTCCCCTCGATTCTCTTCCCTGAAACAAAATCAGTTTTTCGATCCTACCGGAATCATTCTTTCGAAACTAAATCGGGTAGTTTATTACTGTGAGAAAGAAACGCGTTTTACTTTCCGCAAACAGGTCAACTTACAAACAGTCACTATCGTCAACGGTTTCACATGTCATTCCACATTAGTTAATGTCTGACATTTACGTGATCTTGTAAATACAACGAAAGCGCCCCGGGGAGCGCTTTCGAAATTTACCTGCCTAACCTGTTCATCCTTTTACTTTCCGCTTTTTTCAGGCTTGCCAGTCTTGTTGGGCTTGCCTTCTGGCTTTGATTTCTCGCTCTTATTAAACTTCCCTCCTTTTTCAGAGCCCTCGATTTTTTGATGTCTGCGGTGGTGCATTTTCTTAGGTCCTTTGTGCATTTCCTTTCTCGCAGAAATCCATTGTTGATATTGTTCTTCCGTAAGCAGGGACTTGATCTGATCATTGTAATTCTTGCCTAATCGTTGGAATTCTTTGCGACGTTCTTCATGCGAAACGGTAGAATCCTTTCTAACCTTGTGCATTTGCTCCCGGAACTCTTTCCCTGCCTTCTTCATACCTTCTTGCTGCTCATCATTGAGGTTGAGTTTCCCTTTAAGGTCACGTGAGCCACTTCTCCTGTGATGTTGTTTTACATCACGTCTTTCCTGTTTAAGCGAATTCAATTTTTCACGCTGTTCATCCGTGAGGATTGCGTCGATTTCAGCATCGCGCTTTTCACGTATAGAGCGAAACTCCTCGCGATTCGAATTTCGCAGTTCATCGAAATTCTTGCGATACTCCGAACGTATCTCGGAGATCTTCATGAACTGGTCATCCGACAAGTTGAGCGCCTCCCGCATTTTTTCCGAACGATATGGTTTGCGGTCTGCCTCATTTTGGGGTTGCTGTGCTGCCAGCATTGTGCTGTAGAACAGCGCGGTGATTAACATTACTTTTCTCATAACTGAACTTGTTTTTTTCTTGGAGTTCAAAACAATAAAAGCACCAAATCGACCCTTCGGGGCAAGGCTGTCGATTAGGCAGGGAAAAACATCGGCATTTTCCCTTCAAAATTCGACAAATCCGGAGATGCAATTGTGGCTAATTCAGCCTTAAAGGCGGGCTATACCTCGAAAAAAAGTTCGGAATGGCCTTCAGAAACAGAAAGATTACGATCAAGGAGGTCTTCAAGATCGCCAATTGCGACAGCTGCATAGAATTGATAAACGCCGACGTCGCTATTATAGAAGAACAGGTTAATGAAGTCGGCCCGTTCTGGTTCCCATTCCCCGACGAGCTCACCCGGCTCGGCCAGGCGCGTTTCGGGAACGCCTTCTTCGTATAACGGATATGATGTAAGTTCCCGTGCCTGTTTAAAAGAATCAGGCGCCATCGGAACATTTTCCTGGTTGTAACCTGTAAGTATTCCGGCTTCCAGTTTTTCAACAATTTCCTGGTTCCATTCCCGGTTCCATTGTGGCAATGCATCAAAGAAGATGAAATGGCTTTCAGAACGGTTTGAATAGTGAAGCACAACGTGTTCCCGGCAACCGGACATCAGAATCAGACAGATTATCGTAAGTGTAGTTGCGACGCGCATTTTGAATATATGATTCAACGTATTCAAGTAACGTTTTAATCCGGAACTTTTCCGTTTAGTAGCAATTACCGAAGCAGCCACGTAAGGTTC
>JAEZDW010000140.1 GCA_023417955.1 Bacteroidota bacterium | reverse complement strand
CATCTGTTTCCTGGCTTTATTTCTTGTCGTTGCATCATGCAGCCGTGAAGAGAAAGAGCCCCGGGTATTGGTCTTTTCAAAGACTACCGGCTACCGCCACGAGTCAATTGAGCCCGGAAAGCTGGCTCTAATTGAACTTGGCAAACAAAATGGTATTGTGGTCGACACCACCGAAGACGCTTCGTTATTCAACGAAGACAATCTCAAACGCTATGGAGCTGTGGTTTTCCTCAGTACAACACAAGATGTCCTGAACGAAATTCAACAAGCTGATTTCAAACGCTTCATTGAAGCGGGTGGTGGATTCGTTGGCATTCATGCCGCCGCTGACACCGAGTACGAGTGGCCATGGTACGGAAGACTTGTTGGCGCGTATTTCAAAAGTCATCCCCAAATACAGGAGGCGTCACTGAACAAAGTGCGTCCGTTTGGACCGAATAACCTTCCTGATAAGTGGGTCAGGACCGATGAATGGTACAACTACAGGAATATCTCGAAAGACATCAACGTCATTTATTCCCTGGACGAATCTACTTACAAAGGTGGCGAGAATGGTGAGAACCATCCGATCGCGTGGTATCATGAATTTGAAGGCGGGCGTTCGTTCTACACCGGACTTGGTCATACGAATGAAAGCTTCTCGGACCCGGAGTTTCTCGATCACCTGCTGCAGGGCATCCGTTATGCATTGGGCGAAAACGTGAAACTCAACTACGACAAGGTAAAGACAAAACGCGCCATTGAAGAAAACCGATTTACAAAGACAGTTCTCGACTTCAATCTGAACGAACCTACGGAGATGGCGATTCTTCCGGACAACAAGATCATCTTCATCGAACGCAAGGGTGACGTTAAGTTGTATGATCCTTCAATCGGCAAAGTGAGCGTCGTCAACACGATCAAAACCTGGACAAAATATGAAGACGGATTGATCGGTCTGGCAGCAGATCCTGATTTCGCAAAGAACAACTACATCTATTTGTTTTACTCACATCCGGAACGTTCATCCAATGTGCTGTCGCGTTTTGTCTTCAGGGATAACAAAATAGACCTGACTTCAGAAAAGGAGATCCTCGACGTTCCGACCCAGCGCGACAAGTGCTGCCACACGGGCGGCTCACTGCAGTTTGCGAACGACCACGTACTTTTCATCAGCACCGGCGACAATACAAGTCCGTTTGAGTCCGATGGGTTCAGTCCGTCTGATGAGAGGCCGAATCGCGAAGCCTTTGATGCACAGAAAAGTTCGTCAAACACAAATGACCTCAGAGGGAAAATTCTTCGGATAAAAATCAAGCCCGATGGTACTTATGATATCCCGGAAGGAAACCTTTTCGCACCGGGAGAAGAGAAAACGCGACCTGAAATTTATGTAATGGGTAATCGCAATCCCTATCGGATTTCAGTCGACACACGGACAGGCTATCTGTATTGGGGCGAGGTTGGACCAGATGCCGGCAAGGATAATCCGGAACGCGGACCTCGCGGTTATGATGAAATCAACCAGGCACGGAAAGCAGGTTTCTTCGGATGGCCGTACTTCATTGGTGACAACTATGCGTATACACGCTTCGACTTTGCTGCCGGAAAATCAGGTGAACAATGGGATGCCGCCAAGCCGCTGAACCGATCACCAAACAATACAGGAAAGGTTGAACTGCCCCCGGCGCAACCGGCTTACATCTACTATCCGTACGAAAAATCTGACAAGTTTCCGATGTTCAAGGATGGTGGCAGAAACGCCATGGCGGGACCTGTTTATTACAGCGAAAAATACAAAGGCGTTAAGACGGCATTCCCGGATTACTACGACGGCAAACTGCTTATCTATGACTGGATGCGAAACTGGATGTTCCATGTAACCATGGACGAGCAGGGTGACATTGTCGATATGGAGCCGTTCATGGCGGGTACGAAATTCAACAATATCATAGACATGGAATACGGTCCTGATGGAAGGCTGTACATGCTTGAATATGGTACCGCATGGTTCAAACAAAATATGGATGCGCGACTAATTCGTATTGACTACAATGGAGGCAACAGACCACCAGTCGTTCAACTTGCTGCGGACAAACTTGCTGGTGCGATACCGCTCGAAGTAAACTTCACCGCGGAAGGCACCATCGATTATGACAACGACCAACTTCAGTATATGCTGGAAATTGGTGACAAGAAACAGACCGCGCAAAACGGTAAGTTCAAGTTTACATTCGACAAGCCTGGTATCTACAATGTTACGCTTACTGCCAAAGATTCAAAAGATGCGACAGGTAAAGCACAATTAAAGATTATAGCAGGAAATGAAACACCGGAAGTTTCGGTACGCGTCACTAAAGGTAATCAGACGTTCTACTTCCCGGGTGAACCTGTTGGTTATGCGGTTTCTGTCTCCGACAGGGAGGACGGAACCAGTGCCGAGGGCAGGATCACTGATTCAGATGTGATCGTAACATTTGATTATCTCAAGGGTTTTGACATGACGTCAATTGCTCAGGGACATCAACAATCGATCGTGCAAATGC
Organism: Bacteroidota bacterium; assembly: GCA_023417955.1. Lineage (GTDB taxonomy): Bacteria > Bacteroidota > Bacteroidia > Cytophagales > Cyclobacteriaceae > Ohtaekwangia. The sequence goes on along the minus strand of JAEZDW010000140.1, from coordinate 8,459 downwards.
CCGGCAAAGCATTGATGGATGCGAGCGATTGTAAATCATGCCACCTCGTTGATCAGAAGTCGGCAGGGCCGTCATATGCTGATATCGCGAAGCGTTACAAGAACAATCCCGATGCAGTGAATTTACTTGCGGACAAGATCATCCGCGGTGGATCCGGTGTGTGGGGTACAATAGAAATGGCAGCGCACCCTCAGATAAGCGTGCAGGACGCGCGTCAAATGGTGGCGTATATTCTGACACTGGACGAAGATAAAGGTGTGAAGTCACTGCCCCTGGAGGGTGTGGTTACACCGGGTAAGGAGACAGAAGGCGCATACCTGATCAATGCATCTTATGCGGACAAAGGTGCAGGTGAAATTCCCAGTCTGTCGGCAGCAAACACGCATGTGCTGAGGGCACCGGTTCTGAGTCCTAACCATGCCGCCGAACTAAGCGTGGCGCGAGTAATGGCTGTCAACGGGCGTTACGCTTTGGAAAACGTAAAGCACAATGCACACGCGCTGTTTACGAAGATCGACCTTACCGGGATCAAATCAGGGACTGCAACAGGGTTCATCCGCGGGGCAGATCAGCCCGGTGGCGAGGTGGAATTACGAATTGATGCTCCGGACGGAAAATTATGGGGAACCGGAAAGATTTCGGGCACCGGAATGATCGAATCACCCATAAAACTTACCGCAGAAAGCGGTATCCACGACATTTATGTAATCTTCAAAAATTCCGAAGCGGGAGATAAAACTTTGTACTATTTTGGGGGAGTCCGCCTGAATAATAAATAATCGGATGCTGCACCGCAACTGACTATTTCCAATGCAAGGAGGATGCCTTAATACCTAAACCTATGACACGCCAATTGAAACCCATCAAGCGGAGGGAGTTTATTCAAACTGCCTCCTTCGCCGCGGTCAGTCTGCTTTCTCTGCCTTCTTTTGTCGCACTTGGCAAAGCAGGTAAGGGTAAGAACGGCCTCGGACTTCAATTGTATACACTTCGCGAGACCATGCCCAAAGATCCAAAAGGGGTACTCAAGGAAGTCGCCAGCTTTGGATACAAGCAACTGGAGACCTACGGGTACCGGGATGGCAAACTTTTCGGAATGACGGTCAAAGAATTCAATGACTATGTCAAGAGCCTCGGAATGAAAGTCACCAGTGGTCATTACGGTATTGACATCATTCGTTCCGGCTGGGAGCAGGCTATTGCTGATGCAAAATCCATTGGTCAGAAATACATGGTATGTCCGTACCTCGGGGAGAATGAGAGAACATCCATCGATGATTACAAGAGGCGTTGCGAGGAGTTCAACAAAGCAGGGGAGATCTGCAACAAGAATGGCATCCGATTCTCCTATCACAATCACGCTTTCGAATTCATGGAGACCGACGGACAGATTCCGTACGATGTAATGCTCGCGGAACTGGATCCGAAAAACGTTGCCATGGAGATGGACATCTTCTGGGTTGTTAATGCCGGAAAAGATCCGCTCGCGTACTTTGAAAAATATCCCGGAAGATTTGAACAGTGGCACGTGAAGGATATGTCGAAAGAAGATAAGAACCAGAATGCCGATGTGGGCACAGGCTCGATTGACTACAAGGCTATCTTTGCAAAAGCCAAACAGTCTGGAATGAAGCAATTCTTCGTCGAGCAGGAATCCTATCCGGGTGAACCGATAAAAAGTGTGTCCGCCAGTGCTGAATACATGAAAAGTATTTTGTAAATTAGATTCAAGTTTTTTCGTTTTTGTTTACAGCGATGTCGGGCACACTCTGTCCGACATCTTTTTTTAGAACCGGGTCGCTATGAAGATCATTAACTTTATACTCGCTGCGCTCTTCCTGCTCTTTGCTTTCGTTCAAGTGAACGACCCCGATCCACTACTCTGGATTTTGATCTACGGTTCGATGGCTGTCCTTGCCATTCTTGCCATGTTTGGCATTCATCCCTTACGGGTGATTCTGATATTACTCATTGTCTTTGTCGGATATAGCTTCCGTTATTGGTCCGGTGTGATGGAATGGATAAGCCAGCCCGACAAGTCTGAACTCTTTGATGATGTGGCGAAAATGAACCACCTCTACATCGAAGAAGCGCGTGAATTCCTGGGGCTATGGATTTGTATTGCCGTGCTGATCTTCTATTTCGTTCGTGCCCGTAAAGCCACTAGCGGAGTTCAAAAGACAGGTTAGCCCCTGTCTTTAAAGACTTTACATAAGTTCATAAATACTTATTTATTGCCAATGAGATGGGTTATACGCATTTTGGTTAGCCTCGTTGTCGTGCTTGGTCTTGCCGGAATGGTGTTGTACGGATACCTGCTGAAACAGCGTCCGAAGTTCTCCGGAGAGCTCGAACTTAACGGACTTGCGGCTGCAACGGAGGTGTACTTCGATGATTACGGTGTGCCTCATATTTATGCAGAGTCGGCCGATGACGCCTACTTCGCTTTAGGATACCTGCACGCACGCGATCGCCTCTTCCAGATGGAGATGCTTCGGCGTGCGTCGTCTGGGCGGCTATCTGAAGTGTTAGGTCCTGACCTCCTGGAAGTTGATAAACTCTTTCGCACACTTGGCCTGAATAAGTTCGCCAAACGCCATGCTGAAAGATACCTCGCTGCGGATACTGCCGGATTTCAAAAGGCCGTCTTCGCCTATCAACGAGGCGTTAATACGGTTGTACGGGAGGGAACTACTCCGTTGGAGTTCACCCTTATCGGAATTCCAAAAACTGAATTCGTTCCGGAAGATGTATACTATGTTATTGGCTTCATGGCGCTTGGCTTCGCCGAAGGGTTCGAACTTGATCCTGTTCTTGAAAAGATACAACGCGAACTTGGAAACGAGTACCTGGCTGACCTGGCAGTTGAATCTCCTCCCGATATGGAAATCATTCCGGTGCATACGGGTAAACCGAAGTCGTCAAATGATAAACTTATCTCCGCCATTCATTCTGCTTTTCAAAAGTTGCCGGTTCCCATGATTCAGGGGAGCAACGGTTGGGTTATGAGCGGTGAACGTTCAGCTTCCGGTTCGCCGATTCTGGTTAACGATACCCATATTGGTTTTTCCCAACCGGCGGTGTGGTATGAAGCTCACCTTGAATACCCTGGTTTCAGCTTCTATGGACATCATCTTGCCGGCCTGCCATTTGGCATTCTTGGCAATAACAGGTTTTGCGCCTGGGGCATGACCATGTTCGAGAACGATGACGTTGACTTTTTCCGGGAGACGGTCAATCCGGCAGATTCTAATCAGGTAAAATTTGGTGATACGTGGGAACAACTACGGTCGCGTAAGGAGATTATCCGGGTAAAGGGTCAGCCTGATCATGTACTTGAGGTGCGTGAAAGCAGGCATGGTCCGATTGTGAACGGGATTGTCGAAAACGTAGACAGTGAAGATCTTATTGCACTTTCGTGGCTGCTTCTGCAGCAGGACAACCATGCCCTCGAAGCCGCCTATCAACTGAACAGAGCATCAACGTTTGTGGAAGCAGAGAATGCAATTGCCTTGTTTTCGTCTCCGGGTTTGAATCTTATGTACGGTGACACCGATGGCAACATTGCCTGGTGGGCAGCGGCAAGGTTGCCAAAACGACCTGCCCATGTGCAGAGCAAACTGTTTCTCGACGGTAGCAGTGGCCGCGATGAGTATGAGGGGTTCTATGACTTCTCTTACAATCCCAGATCGGTCAATCCGCCATCGGGATTTGTCTACTCTGCGAATAATCAACCCGACTTAATAAATGGTATAGCCCACGCTGGTTATTACTTTCCGAGAAGCAGGGCGGGAAGGATTGTAGAACTTCTGTCAGGAACAAAGAAGTTCTCGATTGACGACATGAAACGCATTGACCTTGACCACGTATCGGCTATGCACGCTGATATCGCACATGTCCTTGCTTCGCTTGCAGACTCAACGAAGGCAGGAGAGAAACATGCTGAGCTGGTAAACATGCTTCGCGATTGGGATGGTAATCATACAGCTTCATCAGCGGCGCCCGCAGTTTACTACAACGTACTCAGTCATGCGCTTTCATTAACAATGAAAGATGAACTCGGGGATACAGCATATGGTGTGTTGCTAAAAACGGCGCTGATCAAAAACAGCATTTTGATTCTTTTCAACAACGTTAATTCACCGTGGTGGGATAACATTGCTACACCTCACAGGGAAGTTCGCGCGGACGTAATAGTGATGGCTTTCGACTCGGCGCGTGTTCTGCTCGATAAGACAATGGGCACCGATCCCACGAAATGGGAATGGGGCAAAGTTCATACACTAACCCATGAGCATGCACTCGGTAGCGTCAAACCCTTAGACCGTATTTTCAATGTTGGACCTTTCTCCGTTGCGGGTGGTAGCGAGGTTATTAACAACCTCGATTTCCGCTATTCAACCGATGGCTATTTTAATGTCGACGTTGGACCTGCGCTACGCAAGATCACTGACTTCAGTGATATTGCCTCCGGTATCACCGTTTCACCCACAGGGCAAAGTGGCAATGTCATGAGCCCGCATTACAGTGACCAGGCAACGATGTTTGTGAATGGCGAATTCCGGCCGATGCTGTTCGACCGCGACGACATCGTAAACGCCTCAGCGCACCGGTTAACATTAGTTCCTGCCAGGTAGTTATTCAGATCCCGCCATCAAATCCTTTACACCCTGCCTTCTCGTTGATAAGAATCATTTCGCCTTCGGAAAAGGTTACTGCAAACGATTTAGGGAATTCCCTTTGAAAAAGGTGTTGAATCTTGTTTATATTGACCCATATGAGATCGTTATCCATTTTTTTAGCCGCCATTCTGCTGGCCTCATGCGCACAGACCAAAGAAACTTTTCCCCCCGATTCTGCTATGAGAACGTCCTCCGGAAAGATTGTCGTTTATCAGATGATGACACGACTGTTCGGCAACAAGAATACGACTAACAAGACGTATGGAACGATCGAAGAAAATGGAGTCGGTAAATTCGCAGATATCAATCAAAAGGCGCTTAAAGGCATCGCAGAACTTGGTGCTACTCACGTCTGGTACACGGGTGTGATTGAGCATGCAGTGCTCACCGACTACACCGCTTACGGTATACCACTGGATGACGCCGACGTCGTAAAAGGTCGGGCAGGATCGCCGTATGCGATTAAGGATTACTACGACGTAAATCCGGATCTCGCGGTCAACGTGCAACGACGCATGGAAGAATTCGAGGCCCTTGTTGATAGGACACACAATGAAGGGTTGAAAGTCATCATCGATTTTGTTCCCAATCACGTTGCGCGCGCTTACCGCAGTGATGCAAAACCTCCGGGAATAAAAGATCTCGGTCAGGATGACGACACAACAGCATCGTTCAAACCATCAAATAATTTTTATTATCTGCCCGGGAAAGCGTTCGAAGTTCCTGCAGGTTATAACGCGCTTGGACCGGAGCATACCTTTCCAACCAAAGACGGAAAATTTGATGAACATCCGGCTAAGGTTACAGGTAATGATCAGTTCACACATGCGCCCGGTGTAAATGAATGGTTTGAAACCGTTAAGCTCAATTATGGCGTTGACATTCAATTAGGGCGTACCAAACACTTTGATCCCGTTCCTGACACGTGGAAAAAGATGCGCGATATCTTGCTTTTCTGGACATCAAAAAAGGTTGATGGGTTTCGCTGTGATATGGCAGAAATGGTACCGGTTGAATTTTGGAATTGGGTTATCCCACAAATAAAGGAAGCTAACCCTTCCATTGTATTCATTGCAGAGATTTACAATCCCGCCGAATACGTTAACTACATCCGGATAGGTAAATTCGATTACCTGTACGACAAGGTTCAGCTTTATGATACTTTGCGACTCCTGATCACAGGACGTAACAGCACATCGGATATACCGGCAATTCAAAAAAGTCTTGAGGGTATAAACGACCACATGCTGCACTTCCTGGAGAATCACGATGAACAAAGAGTTGCCTCATCATATTTTGCAGGCGACCCGATGAAAGCATTACCCGCCATGGTAATTAGTGCAACAATCGATCGTGGTCCCGTCATGATATACTTTGGTCAGGAGGTTGGCGAACCAGGGGCGGGCTTTGAAGGCTTTCAGGGTAATGATGGCAGGACGACGATCTTCGATTACTGGGGTGTCCCCGAACACCAAAAGTGGGTGAACGGTGGTGAATTCGACGGCGGTCTTCTATCGGATCAACAGAAACATCTGCGAAGCTTTTATGGCAGTCTACTCAACTTTGTGAAAGATAGTCCTGCAATTTCATCAGGCAACTATGCTGACCTGACAGAAGCGAACATCAGGGCAGGGAATTTTGACCCGAAGATTTCAGCGTTCATGCGGTATAATGAAGGACAGAAACTACTTATACTTTGCGGATTCAATCCAGCGGAGCGGCAGACTAAGGTCAGTATCCCTGCCGATATCGCCGCCGCAGCGGGACTGAAGAACCAAAGCCTTTCAGCACGTCCGGTACTTGGAGACGATGCGAACGTGGTGATGAACGGATTGGATATGGAAATCACACTGCCGCCTTATGGCGCATTAATTTTTGAACTTAACTGAGGCAGCGAATGAAGAAACTCAACGGCCAGCAACGGGTTATAATTGAAAACGTCCAACCTGAAGTCGATGGCGGGTTGTACCCTGCGAAGCGAACTGTCGGAGAACGTGTAGACGTGACCGCTGATATTTTTTGTGATGGACATGATCATTTGAGAGCACACCTGTTATTCTGCAAAGAAGGAGAGGAGCAATGGCAAACGGTGGAAATGCAACACGATGTTAACGATGTCTGGAAGGCGTCGTTCCTGGTCCCTGAAAAAGGATACTACAACTTCACCATACTCGCGTGGGTAGATCATCTTGATACATGGTACGACGGATTCCGAAAGAAAGCCAACGCGAACATCGACGTAAGTCTTGAATTGAAGGAGGGTGCACAGTATCTGAAGACGTTGTCGAAGGGCAAGAATGCCGGCCTTAATGAAGCTGCGAAGAAACTTGGTGATTCATACGATGACGCTGTTGCATTTGTACTGAGCGAAGAGTTTGCCGATATCGTTCATACGAATCCTCTTATTGAACATCCGGCTATGCCGGAGAAACAATGGCGCGTTTTGGTCGAGCACAGGAAAGCGAACTTCAGCACCTGGTATGAACTCTTTCCACGATCGGCTTCTCTCGATGGCAAGCATGGTACATTTCGCGATGTGATCCGATTATTGCCGCGTATTGCCTCAATGGGTTTTGATGTCTTGTACCTCCCGCCGATTCACCCAATCGGGAAGATTAACCGGAAGGGTAAGAACAACAATGTGAACTCCGAACCGGGTGAACCCGGCTCACCATGGGCGATTGGCAGTGACGAAGGCGGGCACAAAAGTATCCACCCTGAACTTGGTACCCTTGATGATTACAAGAAACTCATTCAGGAAGCAAAGAAGCTGAATATCGACATCGCACTTGACATTGCATTTCAATGTGCGCCTGACCATCCTTATGTCAAAGAGCATAAGAATTGGTTCAAAATTCGCCCCGACGGATCGATTCAGTATGCGGAAAACCCGCCGAAGAAGTATCAGGATATTTATCCGTTTAATTTCGAAAGTGAAGATTGGGAGGCGCTTTGGCAGGAACTGCTCTCCGTAATTACGTACTGGATCGATCAGGGCGTAAAGATATTTCGCGTGGACAATCCCCATACAAAACCAATCCGGTTCTGGGAATGGGCCATTGCCGAAGTCAACAAGAAGTATGAAGATATCATCTTCCTGGCTGAGGCATTCACCCGGCCCAAGGTTATGGCATCGCTTGCGAAGGTCGGGTTCACGCAATCCTACACTTACTTCACCTGGCGGGTGCCCAAGCATGAGCTTACAGAATACATGAACGAGCTTGTGTATGGTCCGTCACGTAATTACTTTCGTCCTAACTTCTGGCCGAACACGCCGGACATACTACCGTATCACCTGCAACATCAGGGTGAGAATATTTTTATCATTCGTCTAGCCCTTGCTGCCACACTGTCGTCGAATTATGGTATGTACGGACCGGTGTACGAGTTCCTGGACAACGAACCTGTCCCTGCCAAGGAGGAATACTTCAATTCGGAGAAGTACGAGATCAAACGTCACGACTGGAAAAAGACAAGCCGGATGACGGATATCATCACGCTGGTAAACAAGGCGCGGCATGAACACCCCGCATTACAGTCGACCTGGAACATAAGGTTTTGCTTCATCGAAAATCAAAACCTGCTGGCGTTCATAAAGGCAACGGATGGTAGAAGCGATATCGTGTTGGTAGTGGTTAACCTTGATCCCCATGCGAGGCAATCAGGATACGTGCAGCTGCCCAGGGAATTTCTCAAGCTGGGAGAGCATATTAACATTAAGCTTCACGACCTTATCATGGATGAACATTATACGTGGACGCAGGAGTGGAATTATGT
>JAEZDW010000075.1 GCA_023417955.1 Bacteroidota bacterium | reverse complement strand
CTATCAGACAACCGCCCGTGGTGTTTTTCCCGAATGGAGAGCCTAACTTTATCTACGCCTACATTCGCATGCCGATTGGTACTCACCAGAATGTGACGGATTCGATTACATCGGTCGTCGAGAACCGGATCATTGACGTGCTGGGTGAGAAGAATCCTATTGTTGAATCTGTGATTTCGAACATTGCCATTGGTGCAAGCGAAAATCCGTTTGATGTAGGCGGACAGGTGAGTCCACACCTTGGGAAGGTTTCGATCGCATTTGTAAAGTTTGCAGAACGCGACGGACAGTCAACCAAGGAGTATCTGCAAAAGATTCGCGATGCTGTGAAGAACATAAAAGGTGCCGAGATCTCGGTTGACCAGGAGCAGAACGGGCCTCCAACCGGCAAGCCTATTAACATCGAGGTTGCAGCGGATGATTTCGATCTCCTGGTGAAAACTGCCAATGAAGTTCACCGCTACCTTAATCAACAGCAAGTTCCCGGTGTTGAAGAACTCAAGTCGGATTTCCAGGCGGATAAACCTGAAATTCTGATCAACATCGATCGTGAAAAAGCCAACAGAGAAGGTATTGCGACCGCGGATATTGGCCGTGCCCTCGCGACTGCTGTTTACGGTTATGAGGTTTCAAAATTCCGTGACGAGAACGATGATTACCCTATTCAACTCCGTATCAAGAAAGAACAAAGAGATGATGTGAATGCGTTGCTTAATATTCCCATTATTTATCGTGATATGGCAGCGGGAGGGGTTGTCAGGCAAGTGCCGCTCTCTGCAGTTGCTAAGGCAGAGTTCACAAACAGTTACGCAGGGATCAAACGTATCGATCAAAAGCGTGTGGTTACACTTTCATCGAACGTTCTTGGCGATTATAATGCCAACGAGGTAGTGGCAGACATAACGACGCGCCTGCAGGACTTTGCTGCACCTGACGGTGTAACGATCCGGATGACAGGTGAACAGGAAGATCAAAAAGAGACCAGCGACTTCCTGGGCGTTGCATTCGGACTCGCTTTCGCGCTTATGTTCATGATTCTCGTGATTCAGTTCAACTCCGTAAGCAAGCCGGTGATTATTCTGGCGGAAATTGTCTTTAGTATTATCGGTGTGTTGATTGGTTTCTCTCTTTTTAAAATGGAAATCTCAATCGTCATGACGGGTGTGGGTATTATGGCACTGGCTGGTCTTGTCGTGCGGAACGGTATCCTCCTCGTTGAGTTTACCGAATTGCTGCGGGAACAGGGTATGGAACTTTATGAGGCGATTATCGAAGCGGCAAAAACGCGTATGACTCCGGTTCTGCTGACGACGTTTGCTGCTACCATGGGTCTTATACCGCTCGCGGTTGGATTAAACATTGACTTTGTAACCTTGTTTACAGAGTTGAATCCACACCTGTATTTTGGCGGAGACAACGTTGCTTTCTGGGGCCCGCTGTCATGGACAATGATTTTTGGTCTTATGTTCGGTACATTCCTGACGCTGGTTCTGGTACCGGTGCTATACCTGCTTATCGCTAAGCTGAAGGAAAGGATTTATAAGAAGAAGGAAAGAGAGTACCCGAGCGATGCGGATGAAGCTGTTGCCACTGTATAAAACGTAAACTAATTCGCCAAAAAAATCGTCTTAATAAACTAAGACGATTTTTTTATGGCGATTCGAATGATGAACTGGATAATACTCATCACAATTCTTTTGGTGATTGACTGGTACGTATTCCAGGCGATACTTACCATTACGAAGGATTGGACTTCTGCTTGGAAGCCGGTTACCCGCTTTGCATTCTGGGTGCCGACGGCAGTGTGCATAGGAGCAATACTCTACTATGTTTTGGGTGATCCATATACGATTTCCCACCAGGTTCGAAGTTTTCTGATTACCGGAATATTCGCAGTGTATATTTCCAAGTTGTTTGCTGTCGTGGTGCTCTTTATCGACGATGTGCAACGTGGTATCAAATGGGTCGCGAGTTTTTTTAATCGTGGTGTCGGCGAAAAGCTGCCAGGGGAGGCGATCACACGGTCGGAGTTTCTTTCAAAGACTGCTGTTGCCATGGCAGCCGTTCCTTTCACAGCGATGGCGTACGGGATTATCAGCGGTGCACATGATTACCGCATTCGAAGGAAGACTGTTTACATTGGTGGTTTACCAAAGTCCTTTGATGGTATACGGATTGCTCAGGTGTCCGATATTCACTCGGGAAGCTTTTTCAATAAGACTGCGGTAAAAGGTGGTGTCGAAATGTTGATGAAGGAAGTGCCGGATCTCATTTTTTTCACTGGTGACCTGGTAAACAACGAGGCTGCAGAGGTTAAGGACTACATCGACATTTTTGGAAAGATAAAGGCACCCTTTGGAGTTTACTCGGTAACTGGCAATCACGATTACGGCGACTACAAACAATGGCCGAGTGCGGATGCAAAGGCGAAGAACCTGCGTGATCTTTTTGAGGCGCATCGACTGATGGGCTACACGTTGCTTCGTAATGAAAACAGGGTGATAGAATCCGCAGGCGAAAAGATCGCCATCCTCGGTGTTGAAAACTGGGGTGCAGGTGGATTCTCGAAATACGGAAGGCTTGATCAGGCACATGCCGGCACGGATGAGGCTGCAGTCAAACTTCTGCTCTCACATGATCCCAGCCATTGGGATGCACAGGTAAGATCCAACTACCCGGATATAGATATGGTGTTTGCAGGGCATACACATGGATTTCAATTCGGTGTAGAAGTCGGGAGCCTCAAGTGGAGTCCCTCACAGTATGTGTACAAGCAATGGGCCGGGCTATACCAGGAAGGCGAGCAATACCTGTATGTGAATCGCGGTTTCGGTTACCTCGGTTACCCCGGACGAATTGGTATGCCTCCTGAGATTACAATTATTGAACTGAAAGCAGGAGCTCCTCCAGTTGCATGATCTTATGACGTTACTTTTTCTCAACAGCGTGGCCGCCGAATTCATTTCGTAGTGCGGCAACGATTTTTCCTGAGAATGTATCGTCTTCATGGGAGCGATATCGCATCAATAATGATAATGCAATTACTGGTGTGGCTATCTGCTGTTCCAGCGCCGTTTCAAGCGTCCATTTCCCTTCGCCGGACGAATGCATTACGCCGCGTATGGAAGAAAGCCCGGGATCTTTTCGCAATGCGTTTTCAGTCAACTCCATAAGCCAGCTGCGCACAACCGAGCCGTGATTCCATACCCTGGCTACACTTTCAAGAGGTAACTTGAAATGGCTTTTATGCATCACTTCAAAGCCTTCCGCGATAGCCTGCATCATACCGTATTCGATTCCATTGTGCACCATCTTAACGAAGTGTCCGGAACCGCTTGGACCGCAATACAGGTACCCATCGGGAACAGAAATGTCACGGAACAAGGGTTCACAATAGTCGAACGCGAATTTATTACCGCCAATCATCGCGCAGACGCCATGCAGAGCGCCTTCCGTTCCACCACTTGTGCCGCAGTCGAGGAAATTAATTTGCAAGGCGTTCATTTCTGTTGCGCGCCGCATAGAATCTTTATAAAAGGAATTTCCACCGTCGATAACGATGTCGCCTACTGAAAGTAATGGCCTCAGTGTTGTAAGTGTTTGATCAACCAGGTCGCCGGCGGGAATCATGATCCATATCACGCGCTTGGTTGAGAGCTTTTCAACGAAATCCTGTACGGAAGTTGCCGTCCCGACACCATGTTTGGCAATTTCATTTAAAATATTTTCATTGATGTCGAAGGCAATAACATCGTGGCCTTTGCTCTTAATGTTGCGGGCAAGATTGAATCCCATTTTGCCGAGGCCAATAAGTCCTATTTGCATGATTGTTTGAGTTAAAGTTTTTGCTCCTCTGTCAAAGGAGTGGTGGAAACATTTTTTCGTGACTTAAGTTTGTGCAGTTTTTCCATTTGGGGAGCCAGCGCGCGGTAGAGACCTTCGAATAGCGGGAACACGTTTTCGCGATAAAAGTCGTGTAATTCGTATTGAGGATCAAAAGTGATGGCATCGGCTTCCGAGAACTTTTCGTAATCGCCCTCGACCCCCAAAGCATCGAATCCGAGAAACGCGGCGCCGATTGCAGATGCGTCTTCGCGGTTGACGAGAACAACCTTTTTTCCAAAGATGGTTGCAAGCATTTGTACCCATTGCTTTGAACGGACGAATCCCCCGCTTATGTGTATGCGGCTTATTGCATCGCCGTCAGACTCAATTCCGCGCATGATCTGGTACAATGAAAATAGTATGCCTTCGATAACTGCTTTTGTAAAATGTGCTTGTCTGTGCTGACCCGTAATACCGAAGAACACCCCAAAAGCGTTGCTGTTCCAGATTGGCGCACGTTCTCCAAAAAGGTAGGGGAGGAAGATCAGTCCGTCGGAGCCTGCAGGAACGTCCGAAAGTTGCGAAAGCAATTCAGTGTATGCCGCGTCGGAGTTCATTTCCTTTCCGAGCAGTTTTTCGGCGTACCACTTTAATGCGATGCCCCCGTTGTTAATCGGGCCACCTGATATGAACACGTTTTCATTCAACCTGTAGTTGAATGTCATGTGTTCCCAGTTGAGCGCCGGCTTTTGGCGAGCCACACGAATGGCACCGCTTGTTCCGATAGTCAGAGCTGCTACACCAGGTACGGTTGCATAACTGCCTTTGTTGGCAAGGCATCCGTCGCTGCCACCAATAACAAACGGTATGTTTTGCAGTCCATCGGGGACTTCATTCACTCTTGTCACCCCTGTGATCGTGTGATTTGTATTCACCGGTACGGATAGACGTTCCGCTGTGATGCCGGCGAGTTCAAGTGCATCTTCGTGCCACTTGAGGGTATTGATGTTAAACAGCCCGCTTGCGGATGCAATCGAATAGTCAACCTCGAACACGTTGAACAACCTAAACCATATAAATTCTTTAATTGAAATGAAGCGTGCCGTCCTGGAAAATAATTCCGGATTGTTCTCACGCAGCCAAATGATCTTGCACAGTGGTGACATTGCATGGAGCGGAGTTCCCGTTTCTTCGTAGAGACGTTTTCCCGATGGGGAAGACATTAGTTGTGAGGCGACGTTCGCGCTGCGGTTATCAGCCCAGGTGATCATGGATTGCAGTGCTTTCCCTGAATTATCAACAGGAATAAGACTGTGCATCGCACTACTTAGTGCAATCGCGTATGGTTGCTCTTTTGTTTGCGCGACGACTTCTCTGAGCGTTCTGATAAATGCCTGCCAGATTACTTCGGGATCTTGTTCGGAACGTCCTGGAATTGCATTGAGCGTTGGATAGGATACACGAGTACTGGCGATGGTTTCACCTGAGTGAGATACGGCGACAGCCTTTGTACTTCCAGTTCCGATATCAACTCCGATAATGTGCATGAATGCGGAAAGATAATTGAAAAAATAAAAAAAGGGCATCCCGGTTTAGGGACGCCCTCGGTTTAGGTTAAGCCAAGTAATAACTTAATTGGTCAGTTTTTTATTCAGTATCAAGAATTTGGGGCAGGTCAATGTCATAGAAAATGTACGAAATAGTGAGATGGAATACAACTCGATCGGAATAAACCCGAAATTGATACAATAAAAAAAGGCCACACAAGGTGGCCTTCATGGATATTCCGAATTTAATCAGTATTCTCTACGGTTGAATCCTCCCCCATTTCTGAAACCACCGCCGCCGCCTGGACGAGGAGAATCTGTTTTGGGTCTGGCTTCGTTAACTACCAAAGTCTTGCCGAGAAAATTGAAACCGTTCAGGCTTGAGATTGCCTGCCGGGCCGAACCCTCGTCAGCCATTTCGATAAAACCGAAACCACGGCTGCGCTGGGTCACTTTGTCCATGATGATCTTGGCAGAAGAAACTTCGCCATACTCTTCAAATAATCCCTTCAATTCCTGTTCGGATGCCTTAAAAGGGATGTTGGCAACGTAAATGTTCATTTGTACTACTAATAAAAGAATGTAAAATAATTGTCG
>JAEZDW010000058.1 GCA_023417955.1 Bacteroidota bacterium | reverse complement strand
AATATGACGTGGTTCATCAACTTTCTGACGAGTAGTATCGGCAGAAAACTGCTAATGGCCCTGACGGGGCTGTTCCTAATTCTCTTCCTTGTTGTACATGTGGCAGGCAACCTTCAGTTGCTTAAGTCTGATGGCGGAAGAGCTTTCAATGAGTACTCCCAGTTCATGACGACCAACCTCCTCATAAAGATTATCGGTATTGTCAACTACACATTGATTCTTTTGCACGTGTTCGTGTCAATCTGGCTGACGCGTCAGAACAGCGCTGCCCGTGGAGGTGAGCGTTATGCGGTAAGTAAAAACTCATCGCACTGGACTTCCCGAAACATGGGTATACTTGGTACGTTGATCTTCGTGTTTCTGATTATCCACCTTCGCGGATTCTGGTATCAGATGCATTGGGGTGAAATTGGAATGGCCACCTATGATGGCCAGCAAGTGAAAGACCTGTACAGTGTGGTTGAGGCTGCTTACAGCCAGTGGTGGTATGTTGTCATTTATCTTGTCGGGATGGCAGTTCTGGCATTTCACCTTTGGCATGGATTCATCAGTGCGTTCCAGACTTTGGGCTTAAACCATCCGAAGTACAATCCTGTTATTAGATTTGTAGGTAAGGCTTTCGCGATCATAGTTCCCCTTCTGTTCGCAATCATACCGGTATTTATGTTTTTGAACATTACTCTTTAATTCAGTTCGCAACTTTATGATATTAGATTCAAAAATTCCTGACGGCCCGCTCGCCGAGAAATGGACGAAACACAAGTTCAATCTCCGTCTTGTCAACCCTGCTAATAAGCGCAAGTATGACATCATCGTAGTGGGCACCGGGCTTGCTGGCGCTTCTGCAGCAGCCTCCCTTGGCGAACTGGGTTATAATGTAAAAGCATTTTGTTTCCAGGACAGCCCGCGCCGCGCGCACAGTATTGCAGCGCAGGGGGGTATTAACGCCGCAAAAAATTATCAAAACGATGGCGACAGTATTTTTCGATTGTTCTATGATACAATTAAGGGCGGCGATTACCGCGCACGCGAAGGAAATGTTTACCGTCTTGCTGAGGTTAGCGTAAACATCATCGACCAGTGCGTTGCGCAAGGTGTACCGTTCGCACGCGAATATGGCGGATTGCTGGCAAACCGATCATTTGGTGGTGCACAGGTATCGCGGACGTTCTACGCACGGGGCCAGACTGGCCAACAGTTGTTGCTGGGCGCATACAGTGCGCTCAACCGACAGATTGCGAACGGTAAGGTCAAAATGTACAATCGAACTGAATTGTTGGACGTCGTTCTCGTAGATGGCAAGGCACGCGGAATCATTACGCGCGACCTGGTGACCGGCAAGATTGAAGCGCACAGTGCCCACGCGGTGCTGCTCTGTACCGGTGGCTATGGAAATGTCTTCTTCCTTTCCACAAACGCCAAGGGATCCAACGCGACCGCAGCGTGGCGTGCACATAAGAAGGGAGCCCTCTTTGGTAACCCCTGTTTTACGCAGATTCACCCGACGTGTATCCCGGTGTCAGGAACGCATCAATCGAAGCTTACGCTGATGTCCGAATCCCTTAGAAACGATGGCCGGGTTTGGGTGCCGAAGAAGGCGATGCCCGGACTGAAGGCTTCCGACGCTGCAAAGATTCCCGAGTCAGAACGAGATTACTTCCTCGAAAGAAAATATCCTTCCTTCGGAAACCTCGTGCCCCGTGATGTGGCATCGCGCAATGCCAAATACATGTGTGACGAAGGAAGAGGTGTTGGCTCAGGCCTCGCAGTATTTCTGGATTTTGCTGATGCGATCAAGCGCGATGGCGAGAATGTCGTAAGGGCGAAGTATGGTAACCTGTTTGACATGTATCAACAGATCACTGGTGACAATCCATATCAGGTCCCGATGCAAATATATCCGGCTGTCCACTACACGATGGGCGGGCTTTGGGTCGACTATAACCTAATGACTACTGTTCCCGGACTATATGCCCTTGGCGAAGCAAACTTCTCTGATCACGGAGCAAACCGCCTTGGGGCAAGTGCCCTGATGCAGGGTCTTGCCGATGGATACTTTGTTATTCCCTATACGATCGGGGATTACCTTGCCGGACTGCCCTATGACAAAGTCAGCACCGATCGCCCTGAATTCAAGGAGGCGATGGATAACGTCAATGGCCAGATTAACAATCTCCTTTCGATTAAAGGAAACAAAACCGTCGACGAGTTTCATCGCGAACTCGGTCTCATCATGTGGGATTACTGCGGTATGTCGAGAAATGATCAGGGATTGAGATTGGCAAAGGAGAAGATCAGCGCATTGCGTGAAGAATACTGGAAGAACGTAAACGTGTGTGGGGGCGCTGGTGAACTCAACCAGGAACTCGAAAAGGCCATGCGTGTCGCTGACTTCATGGAACTCGGCGAACTTATGGTTGACGATGCGCTTAACAGAAGCGAATCTTGTGGCGGTCACTTCAGGGAAGAATCTCAAACTCCCGATGGGGAGGCGCAACGCAAAGACGACGAGTTCGCATACGTTGCTGCATGGGAATACAAAGGTCCGAATCAGGCCGAGGTCCTGCATAAAGAAGAACTGCGCTTCGAGAATGTGAAGCTGACTCAAAGAAGTTACAAATAGACTAACAGTTTAATTTCGATATGAAGATTACATTAAAGGTCTGGAGACAGAAAAACGCAGCCTCAAAGGGTACGTTTCAAACATATGTAATGGACGAGGTGTCGGCAGACATGTCTTTTCTTGAAATGTTCGACGTGCTGAATATCGACCTCATTAAGAAAGGGGAGGAGCCGATAGCATTCGATCACGACTGCCGCGAAGGAATTTGCGGCATGTGCAGCCTGTACATCAATGGAAGACCGCACGGGCCTTTGCAGACTACGACCTGCCAGCTACATATGCGATCTTTCTCAGATGGTGACACCATAACGGTTGAACCATGGCGCGCGTCTGCGTTTCCTGTGATAAAGGATCTTGTTGTCGACAGATCTGCATTCGATCGCATACAGCAGGCAGGAGGTTATGTTTCCGTTAATACTGGCGGCGTTCCCGATGGAAATGAAATTCCTATTCCGAAGAAGATCGCCGACGAAGCATTTGATGCCGCAACATGTATCGGATGCGGGGCGTGTGTTGCAGCGTGTAAAAACGCTTCAGCAATGCTGTTCGTGAGTGCCAAGGTAAGTCAACTGGCTTTGTTGCCTCAGGGTAAGCCTGAACGCAAGGAGCGCGCGGAACGGATGGTGGCACAGATGGATGCCGAAGGCTTTGGATCCTGCACAAACACCGGCGCTTGTGAGGCTGAGTGTCCGAAGGGGATCAGTCTCTCGAACATCGCCCGCCTGAACCGTGAGTATTACTCAGCCGTGACCTCCTCTTACGAAATCCAGTCAAAAGGAGGCGGAGACTAGCCTGAAAATTACATGACAATATGGGGGCCGCGTCGCCCCTTTTTGTTTTTATGACCTTATCGGAATAACTTTAAATCTGTTGTGCAGAAAATTGGCACACTTGTGGCAAAGAAGGCCCTATGACCTAACAAACTCGCGTGAACAAACTTTTTTCCGTGCTTGTGATCGTATTCGCGGCGGCCTGTAGCCCGCGGACGCTCCCGCCTGATCCAGAGGCATCAAAACCCTTATGGCTCCAGGGGAAAGCGGAAATGTCCGGGTATTACACAGGTGTAGGTCACAGCCGGAAATCCGCTAATCACAATTATATCCAGGCAGCGAAAAAGAGTGCGCTGGACGACCTCGTTTCTCAAATCAAGGTTAATGTCTCAAGTACTTCAGTACTTAGTCAGTTTGAGGCCGACAAGAAATTTTCCGAACAATACGAACAGATTATTCAGACCACTACTGCTGACGAAATCGAAGAATTCGAAATGGTGGACGCCTGGGAAGATGCTACAAGCTACTGGGTTTATTATCGCCTTTCGGTATCGCGTTATCGCCAGATAAAGGAAGAACAAAAACGGAATGCAACGATACTTGCCACCGATTACTTCGGAAGAGCACGCACCGCAGAGGCATCAGGAAACCTGTTGCAAGCTCTCGGATTCTATTTCCAGTCATTCCGTGCAGTCGACAAATACCTTGGAGAAGTTATCCGCATTACCCACGACGGCAGAGACATTCTGCTTGTAAATGAAGTTTATGCATCGATACAATCGTTACTCAACAGGATCAAATTGTCATCAACGCCATCGACTGTTGAGGTTAACAGACGAATTCAAAACACCGCGGAGGTGATAAACGTGAATGCAAAACTGGATGGGGCTCAGATGGCTGACCTCCCCCTTCATGCGTCGTTTGAAAAAGGTGCTGGTAATATTTTCCCTTCTTACACGACAGATCGCAAAGGCGACGCCAAAATTCTTTTGAACCAGATCGGATCCAAAGACCTTGAACAAATTGTTGTGGTCAGGGTGAACATAGATGCATTAAGTGGTACGTCCGGTGCGCCTGTTTATGATCTTGTAGTCAAAACATTGAAACTTCCGGAAACACGAATCCACCTCAAGGTGCAGCGCCCATTGGTGTTTCTTTCCGCGAATGAAAAAAGCTTTGGTAACGCAAAAGCAAATAATCAGTTAACTAACAGACTTAAGAATCTTCTGGCGACAAATGGTTTCGAATTCACTAACGACAAAACGAAAGCTGACCTGTGGTTTGATGTGCAGGCCGATGCGGAGCAGGGCTCAGTCACCGGGAGTATCTATGTTACTTACCTGACTGGTGTCATTCGCGTGACGGCCGTAAAGGAGGGAAAGGAAATTTATGCGACTGTTCTTGACAGGATCAAGGGGTTTGGTCTTGACTACGATAAATCAAGTGTCGATGCCTATAACAAGGCGATGGAAGCACTTGAAAAAGACAAAATGGAAGACCTTATTAATATGGTACTTCAGTAAATGAAGCGACCGAATTTTGGTATCCCTTTTGCCTTTACAGATATGGAAACTTTAAAACTGCGTCATAATATGAAACAACTTACGAATTCTACGCTATTGCTTCTTGCACTGGCCGCCGTGTTTATCGCGGGCTGTAAGGGCAAAGAGAAAGCTCCGAAAGGAGAAGTCGAGGTAGTGGTACCATGTTCCGGATCGGAATACTTTACGAACAGCAAGTTCTTCCGCGCCAACTCTATTGGAGAAAGCCAGGACCAGGTAACCTCTAAAAAGAAAGCACTTGCCAACGCTCGTGCAGAACTGGCAGCTAGTATCTCTACGACGGTAAAGGCGGTCACCGACAACTACACCAATTCACGGGAGATGAACAACCGTGAGCAGGTGGAGGAGCGCTTTGAACAACTCAACCGCGAGATTGTTGAACAAAAGCTTACCGGCGTACGCACACTTTGTGAAAAGCTGATGAGAACTGATAACGGGACCTATAAGACTTACATCGCTATCGAGCTGTCGGCCGACGAACTCGTCGCTACTTACAATGAAAGACTCTCGAAGGATGAACGCCTGCGTATCGACTACGATTACGAGAAGTTCAAAGAAACTTTTGAAAAGGAAATGGAGAGGTTAGGTAACAATTAATCTCATTGATCCGTTTGGGAAAGGGCCGGTCAGCGAAGACCGGCCCTTTCTGTTTGGAAGCGGTCGGGTCTAGGGTGCTGTCATCGTTTGCATGCCCTTCCTAACAACTGTTATCATTCCTGGTGGATTTTTTTATGAACGATTAATTTGATTTTAGCCGTTGATGGTCTACTTTCGTAGATAGTATGCTGAATATCTTATCATCCTGTATGAGCTCATTAACTATGGCAGACAAGAAGTGTTGCTGTAAACTGATGCCGCGCATGCAGGAATGTATGGACGTTA
>JAEZDW010000048.1 GCA_023417955.1 Bacteroidota bacterium | reverse complement strand
TATATGACTATATCATCCTTCTTGAGTACCCTTCCGACAGTTCTGCTGGCACTGCGAAGCGGGCGAAGGTCAGGCGTTTTGAATTCATCAACCGGAGTGGGAACAGTGACGATAAAGACCGTGACATCGTGCAAATCCTTAAGATCTGATGTATATACCAGTCGGTTGGCGGATTTAAGTTCCTCAGTTTCTACTTCCTTCGTCCGATCCACGCCCTGCTGCAGTTCCTCGATCCGTTCCGAATTTATGTCGAAGCCTACAACGTCGATTTTTTTTCCAAATTCTACAGCTAACGGAAGCCCGACATAACCCAGGCCGATAACACCAATCTTTTGCATTTCAATTCAATTTTATTATTGCTCAATCGCTTATGCATTCCAACGCGGAACGTCAAAAAACGGATTGCAAAGCTAAATAAATTAAAATTCCACGCGTAATTGAGTCTCAAAATCTCTAAACTTGCCAACATGGAAAGGAATAGCTCCAATGACATCAGCCTTCTCGAGGTAGCTATCGCTTCGTACGAGACCCTTCGAAGGAACATGATGTTAACCATCCTGCTTCCCTTGGCGGGGATTGCGATCGGTGTTGTTTATCATTTTGTTTCATCTGACCGGTTCCAGTCCAGCATGCTGATTGAAACGTCGCTATTGACCAAACAAGAGGGTGAGTTTCTGTTAGACCAGATTGACGAGGTCAAACAGCTCCCCGGACTTTCTGAGGAGAATCTTTCAAAAATTCTTCGTCTCAAGTTTGATATCCTCGAGGGAAATGTATCACTTAAACAGAATTACCGAACCATCCTGATTAAGGCCACCGCTCGAGTGACTGATCCGCATGCCTTCCCAAAACTGCAAGCAGCTGTGATAAACGTCATCGATTCAACGGACATAATCAAGCTGCATCGAAGTGAACGGCAGATCTACTACACCAGTCTGATCGCAAAAATCGACGGGGAATTGTCCGCTATGGAGAATGTAAAACAGCAGGTTTCGGGTAACGTACAGGCAACCTATCTGAATCCGGCGTTATTGTATGAACAAACGGTTGAATTGTTCCGGGAGAAAGCCGAGCTTCAGATGCAACTATCGGAAATTTCTTCACTTCGCGTCGTCAAGGAATTTGAATCACTCCTCGCTTATAAGAAACTCAGTCTGCCAGTAACGATAATCCTCGGTTTCATATGTGGCGTTGCCGTCCTTATTACAGTTCTCTTCCTCAAGTCCCTGTTTGCGCAGATGAATCGATAAGGAATTGCAGTGAAAACACACCATGCAACGCTTACCCTGATCAAAAAAGAGTTCACCCTTGAACTCCGGCGCAAGGCCGTTATTTCCGGCATCAGCCTCTACCTGGTCAGCCTCACGTTTATCTGTTACATCACGTTCAACCTGCGCAATAACGCGATGAATGAAGCCACCTGGGCTGCGCTTTTCTGGCTTGCGATTCTGTTTTCAGTCATCAATAGTGTGGCCAAGAGCTTTATCGGCGAACGCAAAGGACTTCACATCTATTATTACGCTGTTGCGAGCCCACAGGCAATTATCCTTTCCAAAATCATTTACAATACGCTCTTATGCCTGCTGCTTTCGGCGGCCGGCTATGTGTTATTCTCCGTGTTCATTGACAATCCCATTCGCGACAAGGTCACATTTGCCATAACGCTGTTAATGTCCTCCTGGGGATTCTCTGCAGCACTCAGCCTGATTTCCGGAATTGCATCCAAAGCCAACAACAGCAACGTACTCATGGCTGTGCTCAGCTTTCCGGTCGTGATCGCGGTACTCCTCCTATCCATCAAAGCCACAAAAAATGCTCTTGACGGCCTTGAATTCGCATCGAGCTCAGATGAACTGTTAAATCTGCTGGCAATTAATTGCATCCTTACCGCCCTCGCTTACCTGCTCTTCCCGTATATTTGGCGCAGTTAACGGAAACGCGGGTAATGAACAAATTCCTGAAAATCGGCGCCATTGTTCTTTTGCTGTATGTCCATATCGGCGGACTGCTTTTTGACGTGCCTCGTCTGGACATCCTGAACGAGACCATCCGCGCACTTTATTTCCACGTCCCTATGTGGTTCGGCATGATCCTGCTGTTCCTGTTGTCCGTGTACTACGCTGTCCGGTATCTGCTTAACCCTGGTATTGAAAACGATCGGAAATCAGTTGAATACGCCAACGTTGGCCTGATGTTCGGCATTCTTGGTATTGTTACCGGAATGCTGTGGGCTAACTACACCTGGGGATCCCCCTGGCATGGCGATCCAAAACAAAATGGTGCTGCGATCGCGTTGCTCGTTTACCTCGCCTACTTTGTTCTGCGCGCATCGATTGATAACGAGGAACAACGTGGCCGGCTAAGCGCTGTTTATAACATTTTTGCGTTTGCCGCGATGATTCCGTTGATTTTCGTAATCCCGCGAATGACAAGCTCCGTACATCCAGGCAGTGGCGGGAACCCGGGTTTCAATATGTACGACCTCGATTCGCGTATGCGGCTCGTATTTTA
Organism: Bacteroidota bacterium; assembly: GCA_023417955.1. Lineage (GTDB taxonomy): Bacteria > Bacteroidota > Bacteroidia > Cytophagales > Cyclobacteriaceae > Ohtaekwangia. The sequence continues at coordinate 4,948 of JAEZDW010000048.1, read as the reverse complement.
TCCGGCTGTGGCAGGCTGGTTCCTGCTCGGACTTTGGATCGGCAACCTGAGAATACGTCTGCGATCACTGGAAGAAAAAATATCTGAAATTGAGAATGAAACTGTTTAGAACAATAATTGGCTTTTTTGCCCTGCTGGTTTGCACACAGGCAGCAGCGCAGCCGGAGATGGCCGACACCATGCGCTCCGAAGGCAAAATCTACGTCGTCGTAGGAATTATCCTGCTTGTGCTTATCGGAATGATTCTTTACCTCTTCACCCTCGATCGAAAGATCGGCAAGCTGGAAAACCGGCTTCGGGAAAAGCGGTAGAACTACCGTACGGACACGCCCGTTTTTGTGACGGAAATCATTTATTTCTAAGCATTTGTGGCTAATTTTGCGATCCTCGGGAAAGGCTGAATGGTATGAAGAAATCGCACATCCTTATTATCGTCGTTATTGCCGCTGCTATTGGTATCATTATCAGCACGGCGGGCGACGCAAGCACATACGTTAATTTTGAGGAAGCCTGGCAAATGTCGACTGCCGGAAACAAAAAAGACATTCACGTGGTGGGTGAACTCAAAAAAGACGCACAAGGTAACGTAATCGGAATAGAGGAGGGGGCCGATAAAGTGTCGTTTTCATTTGTCATGGTCGACGACAAGGGGAAGGAACAAAAGGTTTATTACAACCAGCCAATGCCGACAGATTTTTTACGCTCCGAAAAGGTTGTTGTTATCGGAGCATATAAGGACGAATCCTTTCAGGCCCGGAAGATCCTGCTCAAGTGCCCTTCCAAATACGAGGAAACGGACATTAAAGTGTAAAGGTGCGCCCCCTGTTTCCTTACGTGGTGTACCATAACTTTTTCATCAGACGATCAGCATGATCCATTATTTCATAGGTGACCTCGGTCACATCTCTGTAATTATTTCGTTCGTCGCCGCTCTCGCCACAGCGTATTCGTACTTCAGGGCCAGCAGCGCACAATCCATTGATCTCAAAGAGGGCTGGCTTAAGAACGGCAGGGTTGCCTTTTATATTCACAGCATCGCGGTATTAAGCATTTGCGTAACGCTTTTCACCATTATTGCGAATCACTACTTCGAATACCACTACGCGTATAGCTACTCCGATACAAAACTTCCGGGTTACTACCTCATTTCAACCTTCTGGAACGGACAAGAGGGAAGCTTTCTGCTTTGGATGTTCTGGCATGCCGTACTGGGTATCGTTCTGATTCATACCAACAAATTCTGGGAAGGTCCGGTCATGACCATATTTGCACTCGTTCAGGCTTTCCTCGCATCGATGATCCTCGGCATTGTGATTCCCGGACTTGATTTTCGGATTGGAAGCTCGCCATTCCTGTTGCTTCGCGACGTAATGCGTGACGCACCTATCTTCAAAGCTCAGCCCGACTTCGTTCCGAAGGACGGGAACGGACTTAATCCATTGCTGCAAAACTACTGGATGGTAATCCACCCCCCGACTCTGTTCCTCGGCTTCGCCGCCACGCTCGTGCCGTTCTCTTTCTGCATCGCAGGATTATGGCTTCGTCGCTTCACCGAATGGGTGCGTCCAGCCCTGCCGTGGGCACTGTTTGCAGCTGCCATTTTGGGATTGGGAATTCTGATGGGCGGGTACTGGGCCTATGAGACGCTCAACTTTGGCGGTTACTGGAATTGGGATCCTGTTGAAAACGCAGTTTACGTTCCATGGCTCGTACTTGTGGCCGCGATACATACCATGATCACGTACAAAAACAGCGAGACTGCGCTTAAGGCATCCGTGATTCTGGTTATTGCCACGTTCATACTCATTTTGTACGCAACCTTCCTGACGCGCAGCGGTGTTCTTGGCGATACATCTGTACATAGCTTTACAGACCTCGGGCTCTCGGGACAGTTGCTGATTTACATGCTGTTTTTCCTTCTGACCGGAATACTCTTCTGCATCGCGCGCTGGCGGCACATCCCGTCGAGTGATAAGGAAGTAGAAACATATTCTCGTGAGTTCTGGATTTTTATTGGAGTCACAATCCTTACCCTAATGGGTTTCCAGGTCCTCGCCGGAACATCCCTGCCGGTAGTAAACTCGGTGGCGCGCTTTTTTGGAATTGAATCCAACCTGGCGCCCCCTACTGACCAGGTAACATACTATTCGCAATATCAGTTATGGTTTGCTGTTTTGGTCGGCCTGCTTTCAGCAGTCGGTCAATTCTTTTGGTGGCGCAAGATGGATCGCAAGGTATTGTTTAACGAGTTATTCGTGCCTGCCTTGCTCAGCATTCTCGCGACGGCTATCCTGCTCAACGCATACAATATCTACAACATTCCGCTGTTGATACTCTTGCTCTCCGGATTGTTCACCGTATTTGCTAACAGCAAGATCCTTTTCTCCCTGGCGCGCAAGAGTCCCGGACTTTCCGGTGGTGCTATCACGCATATAGGGATAGGGTTAATGCTCATCGGGGTGATGTTCTCGGCAGGATACTCGAAAGTGGTATCGCTGAACAATACCGGTATGCTGATCTCCAAAAGCCTGAGCGATGACTACAACCGCGATCACCTGCTCCTCTTCGTGAATGAGCCGCGCACGATGGCCGGATACAAGATTGAATATAAGGGTGAACGTCTTGAACCGCGGGGCAAATTTGGATACATCAATCCTAACGACGTCGCCTTCACACCCGATCCGTATAAGGTTGTGGCTTTGAAAGACATCGACTACAACAATAAGAAACTCTATTCAGCCAACGACAGCATTCGCATTTATCCCGAGAACACATATTATGAGCTGGAACTTACCGACGGCAGTGGAAAGGTTCATAAGTTGTTTCCGCGCGTACAGGATAACCCGAATATGGGACTTGCTCCGTCGCCAGACATCAAACGCGATTTAACGAAAGACCTATACGCACACGTCGACCGCCGTTCCAGCCGGGAGGATATTGAATGGGAAAATGAAGAAGACATCGAAGTAAAGCTAAACCAGGAATTTTTCGCTAACGACTACGTGTCTTCCGTTGATAAAATCGAGCGCGTATTCGAAGTCAGCGGCATCCCGTTGGATTCATCGTCTGTTGGCGTGAGGGCAACTGTACGTGTAAAGGGCGAGTATGATGATTACTTCGCGTATCCCATCTTCCTGATTATGGATGGAAGACCGGGACTTGTTCCGTCGGAAATTCGTGACCTCGGACTTCTTTTCAAACTCACAAACATTCACCCGGAAAGCAACACATTTACGTTGAACGTATCGTCGCGTCAAAAGGACTGGATCGTAATTCGTGCACTTGAAAAGCCATTCATCAACATATTATGGTTGGGCACGGTCGTGGTTATGATTGGATTTACAGTCGCGATGGTTCGCCGCTTCCGCGAATTCAAATTGATGAAAGCCAAGGGACTGGAGTAGACTATTAATATCAGGGTGGTCTTCGATCGAAGGTTCTTATCAACGCAAGGCACCATGATCGCAGAGTTGTGATAAGAATCTTTTTGAATCGTAATTCTTATCCTGACGGCAGGAACACCGAGGGATACGCCCACATCAATTAGAAATTAGAAATTTCCAAATTATAAATCCAGCCCCGTGGAATCACATAATCTGCCAAATAAAAAAAGCTGACCCATTCGGATCAGCTTCTTTCATTTTATCAGTGATTCTTCCCTAGCCGTTCATAGAGAGCAGGAACTCTTCGTTGTTTCTGGTTCCTTTCATTTTGCTCTGCAGGAATTCCATTGCTTCAACCGAGTTCATGTCAGCCATAAACTTGCGCAGAATCCATACGCGTTGAAGTTCGTCTTCCCTCATTAGCAGATCTTCCCGGCGTGTACCTGAAGCAGGAACGTCGATCGCAGGGTAAACCCTTCTGTTGGATAGCTTGCGGTCGAGTTGCAGTTCCATGTTACCTGTTCCCTTGAATTCTTCGAAGATAACTTCGTCCATTTTGGAACCGGTATCGATAAGCGCAGTTGCGATGATCGTCAATGAACCGCCGTCTTCAATTTTACGGGCGGCACCGAAGAAGCGTTTTGGTTTGTGCAGGGCATTCGCATCCACACCACCGGAAAGGATTTTTCCTGATGAAGGTACGACTGTATTGTATGCACGTGCAAGACGCGTAATCGAATCCAGGAGGATGACAACATCATGTCCGCATTCAACCATGCGCTTCGCTTTCTCCAATACAATTGCCGATACCTTGACGTGACGTTCTGCCTGTTCATCAAACGTAGAAGCAATTACCTCTGCTCTTACGCTTCGTGCCATATCGGTAACCTCCTCAGGGCGTTCGTCAATCAGCAACACAATAAGGTAGACTTCCGGGTGATTTTCCGCAATAGCGTTGGCGATGTTCTTCAACAAGACCGTCTTACCTGTCTTAGGCTGAGCCACGATCATACCACGTTGTCCTTTTCCTATCGGTGAAAACAAGTCGAGGATACGGGTAGAAAGGTTATCGTGTGTAGTGCTGAGTCTAAGCTTTTCGTTGGGGAACAACGGAGTAAGATATTCGAATGCTACGCGGTCGCGGATTTCTTCAGTGGTCTTGCCGTTGACGGATTCAACTTTGAGGAGAGCGAAATATTTCTCGCCTTCTTTCGGTGGCCGGATGTATCCCTTAACGGTGTCGCCGGTCTTGAGGCCGAATAGCTTTATTTGAGACGGTGAAACATAAATGTCGTCGGGGCTGGCCAGGTAGTTATAGTCTGATGAACGAAGGAAACCATATCCATCCTGCATGATTTCGAGCACGCCTTCATTGCTGATCGCCCCATCGAATTCACGAATAGAGAGGCGCATGGGCTGAGGCTGGCGTTCTTCCTTTGCAGGTCGTTCTGTCGGGATGACCGCTTCTTCCTGGAATGCAGGTGTTTCTGACGAGTCATCAAACGACGGCATTCCCTGTTCGAAATTAATATTGATGTTGTCGAGCAATTCGTCGGAGTTGAAAT
>JAEZDW010000475.1 GCA_023417955.1 Bacteroidota bacterium | reverse complement strand
TTTATGGCATTATTAGGCACGTTGCGCGACAAGATGGGTATCTGGGTGACGGTTTTCGTTTTTGTCGCGATCTCCGCATTCGTTCTTGGCGATTTGTTCAGCGCAAACTCAAACATCCTAAACTGGGGAAAAGACACCGTAGGTGAAATCGCCGGCGAGGAGATCTCCATTAGTGAATTTCAGGCAGCAGTCGATGAGCGTGTCACGACCTTCATTATGCAAAACGGGTTCGAACCCAACGAAAACCACATGATTGGTATTCGCCAGCAGGCCTGGGACCTTCTGGTGGCGCGCCTTGCCATCGTTCCGGAATTTGAGAAGGTCGGCGTCATGGTGACGGACCGCGAAGTGGCTGACATGATCAGCGGAAAGAATATTTTCGAAGGAATCAGACAATCATTCACAAATCAGGAAACCGGTGAATTCGACCGCGCTGCGCTTGGTAACTACCTCAATCAACTTGAGCAAATGGGGCCGGGCACCGAACAATATATGCGCTGGCAAATGTTCCAGAAGGATCTTCGCCCGTCCCGCGAGCGGATCAAATATGAAAACCTGCTCCTGAAAAGCTCTTACGTAACTAAAGCAGAAGCAGAACGCGAATACCACCTTCAGAATGACGTGGCCGAGGTTCGTTATCTGTACGTTCCGTACCATGCAATCGCTGAGTCTGAAGTGACGCTTTCTGACGATGCTTATCGGAATTACTATAACAAAAACAAGGAACGTTTCAAGACTGACGGCGTTCGTGATCTTAAGTACGTTGTCTTCGATGTTCTTCCTTCAGCAGAAGATTCAGCTTCTGTACAGGAGATTCTCAGACAAACCGTAGAAGAATTCAAAAACAACTCCAACGATTCAATCTATGCCTTCAATCATACCGAAGGCGATGCGCCGTTTGAAAAGTACCACCCGGGCAATCTTCCTGAGTTTCTGACTCCGGATCAATTAACGGAAGGTAATGTGATCGGACCTGTGCTACGTGGTGACACATATTATGTCGCAAAGATTTCGGAGGTATTAGACGATACGGAATTTGCGGCCCGTGCGAGCCACATCCTGATCCGACCCGTTAACGACGACGAATCATCAAAACGCGAAGCGCGTGAGCAGGCTACCAAAATTCTCAATGAAATCCGTGCTGGCGCCGATTTCGCTGCCAAAGCGAGAGAATTCGGAACCGACGGTACCCGCGAGAACGGTGGTGATCTGGGATGGTTCAGCAGTGGCCAGATGGTTGAGCCGTTTGAAAAGGCTGTGTTCTCAGCAACGAAACCGGGACTTCTTCCCAATCTCGTTGAAACTGACTTTGGTTACCACATTGTCAGTGTTACCGAACCAAAGACCAATCGCGCCTACAAGATCGCACTTGTCGAACAACAGATTCTTCCCAGCGACGCCAGCCTCAACGATGCATTCCGCAAAGCGGAGACGTTTTCTGCCGGACTTTCGGGGGTATCAGAATTTGAACAACGCGCAAAAGAAAGCGGCTTCGCTGTAATGGAAGCAAAAAACATCACTGCGGGTGACCGCCGCGTGGGAGCACTTGGTGAATCCCGCCAGGTTGTTCAGTGGCTATATCGCGATGCCTCACGCGGTGAAGTTTCACAGGTATTCGACCTCGGTGAACAATACGTAGTGGCAGTGATGACCAACGCAGTTGAAAAAGGATACAAGCCTCTTGAAGCTGTGCGTGAAGAAATCAAGCCTCATATCCTTAAAGAAGCTCAGGGTGACAAGATCATCGAAAAACTCAAAGGTATTGCCGGCACCCTCGACGAGAAAGCTCAGGGCTTCGGTGACGATGCAACTGTATACAGCAATAGTGACGTGAGACTGAGCAGTAACGCGTTGCCGACCGTCGGCTTCGATCCGAAGGTCGTGGGTACCATATTCGCCCTCGACAACGGCAAGACGTCTGCACCTGTGAAAGGCGAAAATGGCGTCGTTATCGTAGAGACACAAAACAGAACAGTAGCTCCTGAGCTTAGCGTTTACAATGCCTACAAAGAGCAGCTGGAGCAAAACACGTATAACTTTGGCAGCATGAACATTGCCGAGGCAATACGGCAGCACGCTGGAATTGAAGACGAGCGTTATAAATTCTACTAGGATCTTGCATTGATCCTTTAAAGACGCTTCCCCCGCAGGGAGGCGTTTTTTTTGATCCTGCATTCCGGCATTTCTTTTTAATTTTAACCTTCGGCAGGAGGAGTTGAAAACAGAGGAAGTATGGACCCACAATGGACAAATTCGTTTCGCGAAAAACTGGACAAGCACTACGTTTGGCCGTCGCTGTACCTGTTTAAGTTTATAGTGCCAACCGGAAAAGAGCAGGCGGTCAAGGATCTTTTTCCCAGGCATAATACTTCCGATAAACTATCAAGGCAGGGTAACTACACCAGCGTTTCAGTTGAGCTGATGATGCCTTCCAGTGATGCTGTGATAGCAGTGTACGAGAAAGCTTCAAAAATTGAAGGGATAGTCGCACTATAACCAACGAATACAATGGAATGGAAGCATGCAGATAACGCGTTACACAAGGAATTCACGTTCAAGGATTTTTCAGAGGCCTTCGCATTTATGACCCGCGTCGCGCTTATCGCAGAAAAAATGAATCACCATCCTACGTGGACCAATACCTATAACAAAGTCACCATTACCCTCTCCACCCACGATGCAGGTAATACGGTCACCGAACGCGACCATAAACTTGCCAACGCCATCGACGAACTATACTCCTGACACCTTTATGGAAAAATCAGACATGATCTACGGCACGCGCGCCGTGATGGAAGCGATTCGCGCCGGCAAGGAGATCGAAAAAGTGATGATACAGTCGGGGCTGAATAATGACCTTGTAAAGGAACTGATACAGCTTTCGCGCAGTCGTCACATTCCGGTTTCATTTGTGCCTCCGGAGAAACTTAAGCGACTATCCAGCAAGAACCATCAGGGGGTAATCTGTCTTGTGTCAGCTGTAAGCTTTTCAAAAATCGATAATATCGTCCAACAGGTTTTTTCAGAGGGGCGCAATCCCGTTGTATTGTTGCTGGATCGGATTACCGACGTGCGCAACTTCGGCGCAATCGCACGCACAGCTGAATGTGCCGGTGTCGACGCCATCGTGATTGGTGAAAAAGGCAGTGCTCCCGTTACCAGTGACGCCATGAAGACTTCGGCTGGTGCACTCAATCACGTACCCGTATGCCGCGAGCGCGATCTGGTTCAGACAGTCCGTTACCTTCGCGATAGCGGGATGCGAATCATCGCATGTACGGAAAAGACACCGCAGGAAATTTATACCGTTAATCTGAGAGGTCCCATCGCACTCATTCTCGGTTCGGAAGAAGATGGTATTTCCGACGGCCTGTTACGCGAAGCTGATGAGCTGGCAAAAATCCCTATGCGTGGCAAGATCGGCTCTTTAAATGTTTCAGTTGCCGCCGGGGTAGCGATCTATGAACTCCTCAGGCAACAGTCCGGTGACGGCAAATGATTGATTACCGACGGACCTCCTGCACTCAGAACACATCAGCACTTGCAGCTTCAAAAGATTTCGCGTAGCGTTCCGGCATCTGCCCGTTTAACATGGCGCCGGGCGGAACCGAAGGATATATCTCTTCAAGCGTCCGCACTTCATTCATAAAGACACGGCGACTGATTTGATGGCGATTAAGCTTCCGGGGATTGTCGATACCAGCTGCAGCAAGGAGTTCGACAAAACTTTCGACAGTATGTTTGTGGAAGTTTGCCACCCTGACCTTCTTATCATCGACGACGAGACCTTTTGTAAGTGAAGGATCCTGCGTCGCGACGCCTGCAGGGCAACTATTCTTGTTACATTCAAGGGCCTGTATACAACCAAGCGCCATCATCATCGCACGTGCACTGTTACAAAGGTCAGCGCCGAGTGCGATTGCGCGGACCATATGGAAACCGGTGAGGATCTTACCGGCACAGTCTATCATGATGTGTTGACGGATGTTAAATCCTCTCAGTATGTTGTCTACAAATGCGATTGCATCCAGCAACGGCATTCCTACAAAATTCGAGAACTCGGGAGGTGCCGCACCAGTACCGCCCTCGCCGCCATCAACCGTAATGAAGTCCGGATACAGATCGAGTTCCACCATTGCCTTGCATATCGAAATGAACTCGCTTTTCCGTCCAATGCAAAGCTTGAACCCGACAGGCTTACCACCTGACAGCTCGCGAAGTTTCTGCACGAATAATATCAGTCCGCGGGGAGAATTGAACGCGCTGTGGAATGGTGGCGAGAACACTGTTGTGTAGGGTTTCACCAATCTGATCGCAGCGATCTCGGGAGTGTTCTTTTTACCGGGAAGAATTCCGCCGTGACCGGGCTTGGCGCCCTGGGAGAGCTTCACTTCAATCATCTTCACTTCCGGCCGGGTCGCGTTGCGCGCAAAAGCCTCAGGCGAGAAGTTGCCTTGTTCATCACGAGCCCCAAAATAACCGGTGCCGATCTGCCATATTAAATCGCCGCCGTGAAGTGTATGGTGCGGACTAATGGAGCCCTCACCCGTATTATGAGCGAAGTTGCCAATCTTGGCCCCTGCATTTAGTGCCTCGACGGCATTGCCGCTCAGCGATCCGAAACTCATCGCCGAAATGTTCAGAATACTTGCATCATAGGGTTGTTTGCAATCTTTGTTGCCAATCATTACGCGAGGGTGGTGATTGAGCGTATGAAAGTCGAGGGGTGCAACAGAGTGCCCCAGCCACTCATACCCTTCCGCGTACACATTCAGCTGCGTTCCAAACGGGGTAGTATCAATTTGCTTCTTGGCTCGCTGATAGATTACTGACCTGTCGATCCGGTTGATAGGCGCGCCGTCAGTATCGTTTTCCACGAAATATTGCTGGATTTTGGGACGCATGTCCTCAAAGACGTAGCGCAGGCGACCAAGAACGGGGAAGTTTCTTCGGATGGACTGGCGCTTTTGAACCATGTCGATGATACCCATGATGATCAACGGACCGACAATCGCGAACAGGAACAGGACGTCAATCCAGTAGGTAGACCAATAGATCAGCAGGGCGGTCACCAGAACACTGGTGATTACAAAAATTCTCCTCATGCGGTTAGGGGTTGGATAGTAAATATACAAAGGACAATCGATTCCGACGAAGCAAACCTTACAGTCTGTCTTACACCAGTGCCTTATCGCTTTTTCCGGTGTGGAACAAAAAGTCGTCCTTTGTACTTGTATTGAAAATAGACTGCCCACATCATGGAACAAATGCCGTATCTCATCAACCAGCTAGACTTCTCGACGACGTTTACTGTTTTCGATTTTTTTGCTGTTTTCATGTTTGCAGGCGCCGGCGCACTGTCTGCCATTCGCAAACAATATGACTTCATCGGTGCGCTGGTTCTTGCATTTGTGTCCGGACTCGGAGGCGGGTTGATTCGTGACGCGATCTTTATTCAGGCCGGACCGCCGAAAGCAGTACAGGATTCACGCTACATGCTTGTCGTTATTGTGGCATTCATCCTTGCGATGGTTTTCCACTCGCGGTTCAGCAGGCTCAGAAGAACAACCATGATCGTAGACGCACTTGGTCTTGGTGCTTACGGGGTT
>JAEZDW010000471.1 GCA_023417955.1 Bacteroidota bacterium | reverse complement strand
GTTATCAGCTCTGTCGTCAGCTTGAGCTTGCGCTGCTGCAGCATAAGAATCTTTTCCTCGACGGTATCGCGCGTGATGAATTTGTAGGTAAATACTTTATTCTTTTGGCCGATGCGGTGAGCCCTGTCAATCGCTTGTGCCTCCACAGCCGGGTTCCACCAGGGATCAAGAATGAAAACATAGTCTGCTTCCGTGAGGTTAAGCCCCAGACCACCAGCCTTGATCGAAATAAGAAATATCCTGAGGTTCTTGTCCCTGTTGAATCGTTCAACTTGTTCCTTCCGGTCCGTGCTTGAGCCGTCGAGGTAAGCAAAATCCAATTTCCGGCTTTTCAGATGTTGACGAACAAGGTCCAGGTGTTTCACAAATTGACTAAAGATCAAAACCTTGTGCCCTTCTGAAATAGCATTGTCAAGCATGTGGGTTATGTCCTCGAGCTTTCCAGAGTCTCCCGCATAACTCGGTTCGATCATCTTCGGATGGTTCGCGAGCTGCCTCAGCTTCGTAAGGCCCTCAAGGATAATAAACCTGCTGTTGCCCAGACCTTCTGTTTCGATAAGCTTGAAGATTTTCTCCCGGTACGTCGCCTTTACCTCCTCGTAGCGTTTCTCCTGCTCTGGAGTCATTGAACTGTACTGAATATTCTCGACCTTTTCCGGAAGCTCTTTTGCTACCTGTGACTTGTGTCTTCGCAGTATGAACGGCTTAATCACCGCATGCAATTTACGCGATTTGGTTTCGTCGTTCTTCTTCTCGATCGGATGCTGATACTCATTCCTGAAATACGACTGTGATCCAAGTATACCAGGATTGATGAACGACATCTGCGACCAAAGGTCGAGCGTAGTATTTTCAATCGGAGTACCCGTAAGGACAAGTTTATGCCGTGACTTCAAATCCCGTACCGCCTTGGCAATGTTTGACGTCGGATTCTTGATCACCTGTGACTCATCAAGAATAATGTAATTGAAATAGAATTGCGAAAGCAGTTCCACGTCCAGCCTGGTGATGCCGTAGGAGGTAAGGACAAGATCGTATTTTTCAAAACGCCTGATGTCCTTGTTCCGAAGCGTTCCTGTGTAATTCAGAATCTTAAGTTCGGGAGTAAATTTCGCCGCCTCCATTTCCCAGTTGTATATCAATGAAGTTGGCATAATCAACAAACTCGTTCCCGGGCCTTTCTCCTTTTCACTTTGAAGCATGGTAAGCGTCTGAACCGTCTTGCCTAAACCCATGTCATCGGCAAGACAACCCCCAAGACGATATTCGTTCAGGAACTTCAACCAGTTATAACCTGCACGCTGATACGGACGCAGCTCTCCTTTAAATCCCTGCGGAACGGGATAGTCTTTGATCCCGGTGAACGAACCAAGGTTTCTAAGCTTCTCGCTAAGATGTACTTTCGCCAGGTTGCCGTCCTCGAGTTCTTTTACGAGATTCAGGTGATGCTTTCTTAGTACGGGTTTTTCGCTGTCACCCTCAGTTTCGCTTAATGCGAAAAGGTCTGAGTATTTCGTCAGCCACGTCTCAGGAATAATAGCGATCTCTCCGTTGGGAAGCTTAAATTCTACTTTCTTCCTCAGAATCAGTTTTCGAATATCCTTGAATGGAATCTCAAATTCGCCAAACCGAATCTTTGCATTGATGTCAAACCAGTCGAGATTCTCCTTAACCTCAACCTCAATGACTGCCTTGCCGACAAAATACTTCTTGTCTCTGCTTTCAGGCTGACTCACCTCAAAGCCGAGGTTTAACAAATTCACCCTGTTCTCATTGAGCCAGGAGAAAGCCCAGGACTTCGGGACCGCCACCCTGAAGCCCTTTGTTGGAAGACCGAGTTTCTGCAGGGTGTTGAGAAACTTTTTCTCTTCGTCAACGTGCCGGGTTACACGGTGAAAGATATACTTGTCGTCTTGCTTCTCCATCGTTACGTTGACGGGACCAAGATTGTCACCACGGAAACGGTGCTTGCCGTACTTGAACGAAAGATCGAATACAATTTTTCCCGGATCTTCAGACTCTGGTTCTTCCTGCGGACCACCGCCAAACAGTGTTGGCGCCGCTTTCGCGTGAACAGCATGAAGTTCTGAAAGCGTAAGCACCGGATGTGGATCGTATTCGGTCTTGTTGATTTCGAATCCGTTTGCTTCCACGTCATCGAACGACGCGATCAATGGTGCAATGAACTTGTTGTAATAGGTCTCCTCGACGTTCTTTGGGATCAGGACGTGCTTCTTCGTAAAGAAGGGTATGAGTTTTTTGCCGTCAACAGGCTTTTCAAATCCGTACAATTTTCCCTTAAGTACCATCCATGCCGGGCTCTTGCAAACAAGGTATGCTGAGCTGTTTGGCAGATCCAGTTTCTTTCCCTGAAACGTAATGGTCGGATAGTAATTCGTGTGGTCGTTGGTTCGCATGAAATGAAACTGAATCGACGCACGTTGATCGAGCACTTCGATTTGCCTCCAGGCCGGCTCACCATCGTTGCCCATTTCATACAGTAGCTTTCCTTTTATTTTATCCAGAATCTTTGCCCGGCGTTTCTCCATGTAGTCCTCGATCTGTTCCTGCAACATTTCATTGCCCTTCGACTTATCATAGGTTTTTGCAAAGAACTCTTCAGGTTTTAGCGTCTTCGTGGAAAACTTACGAACGACATTTTCCTGCTGCATCGTGTCCATGATTTCGATCAATTCGAAATCACGGTCATCGAGTCCGCGCGAAAACTCACGCGCATTTTTGGAGGAGATATTTTGATGCTGGAATGTCAGCCGGCCCTTGTCGTCGAGATGAACAATGTAGGATTCAAAAATGAATCCCAGGTACTCGTGTTGATACAACGAGTAGATGATCTTGAACGGCTGTGAAGCAGACACTTTCATCGAAATTCCGGTAATTACAGAATCCCGGAACTCGAAAATTAACGATATTCGATGAATTAACCCGCTTTCGAGTCAAATTTATATACCCTGAAAAGTCAGGTTAAAGGTGTTGTACTGAAGCCGTTTTTGAAGCCAAAACGGCCGGCCTTATCGAGATCAGAAATGTGATTACAGACACAACTGTAAGGGTCCACAGGAAGTCTTCAGCCCGCATTTTAATAGGGTACCCATCCATCACTGCATTCTCCATACCCATAGAAATAAATCCATAGCGTGCCTGCAGGAAACAAAACGCAGCACCCAATATGAGTCCCGAGCAGGCGCCTATTGCAGCGATGAGCGCACCTTCGAAAAGGAATATATTTCGAATCGTACCACCGGCCGCCCCCATAGCTGCCAGTATGGAAATGTCGCGTTTCTTATCAAGTGCCAGCATCATCAAACTGAAGAAGATGTTGATCGACCCGATACCAAGCAGCACGGAAAATGAGAGGAACGTGAACAGCTTTTCAATCTTCAGAAGTCGGTAAATATCCTTGTGCTGCTCTTCGTGATTGAGCACATTGAACTCGTCGCCGAGTATGGTCTGCAGACGGTGTTCGACGTCAAAGATGTTTGCCTTTGCTTCGGTCTTCACTTCTATGGCAGTACGGCGGTCGCCATAATTCAAAAGATCGCGTGCAAATTCAAGGGGAACGATAACATAGTTCTCATCGAACTGCTGCACGATAGAGAAAACCCCTCCTGCAAGAATATTCATCTTGGAATACAACTGCGACGGGTCCGCGCCAGGGCGTGTGTTCTTGATGTAAAACACCTGAAGCGGGAACATGTTGTCGCCAACTGCAATTGATAAACTATACTTCACCCCGTTACCAATAATGGCGTAGTTGATGCCATTCTTCTGAAGGGCCAGTTCGCCTTCAACAATGTTCACATCCGGTATTCTGTTTTGCTCGATAAAATTTTCGCTTACTCCTTTTAGCGTAACAACCTGGTTGTTGCTTTCTGTACGATACCTGAGATACGCGTAGTCTTCAATTACCTCGGTTACATAACTGACGCCTTTTGTTTCTTCGATCTTTTTGATAAGCTCCGGGGATACTTCGAATGATTTTCCCTTTGTTGCCTCAATTTTAATTTCAGGATCAAACGAATTGTTCAGCGAATGCAACAGGTCTTCAAGCCCGTTGAATACAGACAAAACGATTACAAGAGCTGCGGTAATGAATGCAACTCCGGTCATGGAAAGCCAGGAAATAACGTTGATGAAGTTCTTCTTCCTCTTGGATACGAGATAGCGTCGGGCAATAAAGAACGAAAGTTTCAAGTTCCGTAGCAGGTTAGGCTTTAGTCTCCGGAGGAATGTTCAGGTTCTTGATGATCTCCTCGATGCGCTGCGCATTCTCTTCAACTTCATCAATATAAAAAACCAATTCCGGAATTATTCGAACTTGTTTCCCGATTTTTTCACCAAGAGCCTTTCTGATCTCGCTCTTCCGGGAATTTATCCTTTCCAGGATTCCTGCCTTGTCCTTTTCAAGCATCATGCTAATGTAAACCTTGGCTACACTCAAATCGGCGCTCACCCTCACTTCAGCCAGGGTAATAAAAGCATTCTCCAGTATGCCCCTCTTGTCCCGCTGAAAAATCTCGCTCAGCTCCTTCTGGATCAGGCGGGCATATTTTTGTTGTCTCGTCGTTCCACTCATAAGGCAAATATCCTTTATCCGGTTAACAATTACCAGCTAACGATTGGCAATTCGAAAAAAGCTCTCCTATTTTACGGATTAAAGTTAACCGGTTTTGTTAAGCTATTTCAGAATTAACGATCCGTACCGAGTATTCGGGCTGCTCGCACTTCAAATTCTGGTCTTTCTACC
>JAEZDW010000318.1 GCA_023417955.1 Bacteroidota bacterium | reverse complement strand
GTCTTTCTTTGGACCGATACCATCTTTCCAATGATAAGTATCCGCAAAACATCCGCCGGGCCAGCGAAGGTTTGGGATCTTCAGTTTTTTTAATGCATCAACGACGTCGGTGCGAACGCCATTTACGTGAGGAATTTTTTTGTTGTCTTCACCAACGTAAAATCCGCCGTAAATACACCTTCCCAGGTGTTCAGCGAAATGGCCGTAGATGTGTTTGTCAATAGTGACTTTGCCTTCATCGGCATGAACGACAATTTTTGTTTGCTGCGCTTCAACTGCAACTCCAACCAGCACCAACGCAATAAACAGGATGACTTGAATGCGTAAAACCATAATTAACAATTCATTTTTTACTTTGATAATCAGATAAACTTCACTCCCTCCTGGTGTAACTTCTTGTACTTGTTTTTATCGAAGATATAATAGAATGCTCCCTTCCTGGAGGATTCTTTTTCTTTCTCGGCAAGTTTATTAAGGATGCCAAGAGATAGCATCTTCCGCGAGAAATTCCTTTTATCGAGAGGGCTCTCGTAAATTGCCTCATACAAATTTTGAAGCTGAGGCAGTGTAAATTTTGTGGGCAGCAACTCAAATCCGATCGGATGATGCGAAACTTTTTCGCGCAGCTTCTCCTTTGCTTTCGAGACCATTTCTTTATGATCGAAAATAAGCGCGGGAATTTTGCCCAGTGGGAACCACTTTGCTTCGTGATCGCGAAGCAGTTGGTCACTGTATTCGGCAATATTGATAAGCGCGAAGTAAGCAATTGAAATCACCCTTCCGGCAGGATCCCGATGAACATCGCTGAAGCAGTGTATCTGCTCCATATAAACATCTTTGAGTCCGGTAAGCTGATGCAGGACCCGTGCTGCCGCATCGTCTGCACTTTCGTCCTTATGAACGAAGCCGCCCATAAGTGACCACTTACCTTTTTCAGGTTCAAATCCCCGCTTGATCAGAAGCGCCTTAAGCTGAGTACCGTCAAATCCGAAAATAATGCAATCGACCGCTACCAGTATGCGATCGTGACTTTTGTACTTTCCGATATCCATGATTCAAATGAAATTCAAGCGAAGCTGATTTGCCTGAAAGCACGAAGGCTTCCCCAATGGCAAGCCTTCGTCTTTCAATGTGTTTCTTAACCTGTGAAGCTGACCATCACCCACACTACAATAGCGATCACGGCAAGTGAAGCCAGAATATCCCAAATGTTGTAGCTCGCTCTGTTTTGCTGGCGTTGTTCTTCCGTCAACGTTCCGAACGTGAGGCCCTGAACTGATTCAGGCGCAGGTGCAGGGGTAAGCAGACTGACTACGAGACACCACACGACACAGAACAGGAAGAACCACGCAGCGAAGGTAAGGAAGTTGCTCGCCGCAAAAACGTGAAGGATACTTCCGGGCGTGAGCGAATCGACCATAAGTTCGAGTATAATCCGAATGAACGCGACGACAAGTCCCATTACCAGTGTACTCAACGCACCCTGACTGTTAATCCGTTTATGGAAAATTCCCAGCAGGAAGACAGCTGCGATCGGCGGAGCGATATATGCCTGCACAGACTGCAGGTATTCGTACAGCACTCCCGAGATGTTTTGCATGACCGGTATCCAAAGAATCCCTAGGATCACTACAATGACCGTGGCTATCCGTCCGATAGTAAGCAATTCTTTCTCCGGCGTATTCGGTTTTAGTTTCTTGTAAATATCAACAGTAAAAAGTGTTGAGCAGGAGTTGAACACCGAAGCAAGGGAACTCATCAGCGCGGCCAATAGCCCCGCAGCGACAAGTCCTCTCAATCCGACAGGCATTTTGTTCATCAGCAGCGCTGCGAAAGCCTGGTCGGGAGTATCCCAATGCAGTTCGCCCTTGTTCTTAAGTGCAAGGGCAACAACGCCGGGAACCAGGAACAGAAATACAGGTAATAGCTTCAGTAAGACTCCGAAGATCGTTCCTCTCCTACCTTCCTGAATGTTTTTTGCAGATAATACACGTTGTACGATGTACTGGTCGGTACACCAATACCAAAGGCCTACGATTGTACTTGTAATTACAAGGCTTGGCCACGGAAAATCAGGATCGGTAGCTGGTCTCCACATGTTAAGATAACCAGGTTCAAGAGACTGCCTCATGCCATCCCAGCCTCCGACGGCGTCGAGGCCGATGAAAGTAAGGGCACCTGCACCGAGAACAAGAACAACAGATTGCAGCGCCTCAGTGTATACAACGGCGCGCATACCCCCAAGTACGGTGTAAACACCGGTTAGTATCACCGTTGCCAGTGCGCCGGTCCAGAAATCAATATTGAGAATTGAAGCGATTACTATCCCGCCAGCGTAAACTGTTACGGAAATTTTTGTGAGTACATAAGCTGCGAGAGAGAATACGCTGAGGAACCAACGTGTTCCGCTGCTGAATCGTTTTTCAAGGAATTCGGGCATCGTGAAGACACCGCTTCGAATGTAAAACGGAAGGAATACCCATCCGAGCGTAATAACAAGCCAGGCATGAAGCTCGTAGATGAGCATCGGAATTTTTCCACCTGCGCCCGCACCGGCGAGACCAACCACGTGTTCGGATCCGATGTTAGATGCAAAAATTGATGCACCAACAACGAACCATCCAATGTTTCGACCCGCAAGGAAGTAGTCTTCCGTGCTTTTTTGCTTGCGAGTCATGACCCAAATAGCCACCGCGGCTATTATACCAAAGTAAGCTGCAATGACAACCCAGTCAAGCGTTTGAAATCCATTCATGTAAAGTCAGGTTTGAATTGTTTGAGGTTTAGTTTATTGATTTTACTTTGATTTGGGTGTCTAAAACTAATCTTTTATCGGTAGCTGGCCTCATTCCACCGAAGCATATTTTTAAATTCGTTTATCCGGGTATCCTTTCCGATAACAACGTATTCAATATCGGCCATTTCTGAAAAGTCCTCCATGTGCTCCGCAGTCAGGTTTTGACTGTAGCAGGTATGGTGAGCCCCTCCGGCGTAGATCCATGCTGCGCAGGCGGCGTGCATATCAGGAAGAGGCTTCCACAGCACACGTGCAACCGGAAGCAACGGCAGCTCCTGTTCCGGCGCCACGGCCTCGACCTCGTTTACAAGAAGTCTGAACCGATTGCCCATATCAACAACGGACGCGTTGATGGCTGCACCCGGTGCGCTGTTAAACACAAGACGTACCGGATCTGCTTTTCCCCCTATTCCCAACGGATGAATTTCACACGACGGTTTACCGTCCGCGATTGATTCGCATATTTCGAGCATATGTGCCCCGAGCACCATCGGGTTCGTTGGATCAAAATGATAGGTGTAGTCTTCCATAAAGGAGTTACCACCCTTCAATCCGGATCCCATCACCTTCATTGCCCGTACCAACGCCGCAGTCTTCCAGTCGCCTTCAGCTCCAAAGCCAAAACCGGCGTTCATGAGGCGTTGCACAGCGATACCCGGAAGTTGTACTAGTCCGTTCAAGTCCTCAAATGTATCCGTGAATCCCTTGAAATTTCCATCGGTAAGGAAACGTTTAAGTCCTATTTCGATTCTTGCTGCTTCACGGAATTCGTTGTTTCTGTCACCGCCCTTGCGCAACGGTTTGGCTACGTCATAGCTGTCTTCGTACTCTTGTATTAGTTGCGCTATCTCCTGTTCAGAAGTTTCGTTGATCACGTTAACCAGGTCGCCAATACCGTAACCGTTGACAGAATATCCGAACTTTATCTCAGCCTCAACTTTATCGCCCTCGGTAACTGCCACCTGACGCATATTATCACCAAAACGGCAGAAGCGGGCGTTTTGCCAGTCGTGCCAGCCACATGCGGCGCGAAGCCAGATGTCGAGTTTCTCCGTCACCCTAGGGTCTTTCCAGTGACCGACGACTACTTTCCGCTTCAGGCGCATGCGTGACATTATAAAACCAAACTCACGGTCTCCATGCGCACTCTGATTGAGATTCATGAAGTCCATGTCAATCGTTTTCCAGGGTATGTCGCGGTTAAACTGCGTATGTAAATGAAGCATCGGCTTCGCCAGTATTTTCAGGCCGGCGATCCACATTTTCGCAGGGGAGAATGTATGCATCCAGGCAATTACACCAACGCAATTCGTAGTCGTGTTAGCCTGTTGTAAAAGTTGATAAATTTCCTCAGGTGATTTAGCAACTGGTTTGAAAACAATTTTAACCGGGATCCCTGGAGATGAGTCCAGAGACTTCGCAATTTCTTCGGAGTGAGCAGCAACCTGTTTCAACGTCTCATCACCATACAACGACTGGCTGCCTGTAATGAACCACGCTTCTAACGTTTTTAGATTATTAACCATTTGTATATTACTTGCTTTCTTATTGATCAAATTTGTTGATTACGACTGGCCGTAGTAGGAATCGGGGCCGTGTTTTCGTTCAAAGTGTTTTTTCACAAGAGCATCCTTCAAACGCGGCGCATCTGGTCTAATCTGTTCTGTGAACAACGCCATTTTCGCAATCGCTTCGAGAACCGCGCTGTTATACACAGCTTTGTCTGGTGTTTTCCCCCACGTAAACGGCGCATGATTTCCCACCAGTATCATTTCAATTTCTTCGTAACTGAGTCCTTTGTCACGAAGGCAATTGATGATCTGAAAACCGGTTTCGTATTCGTAGTTGCCGCGGATCATTTCGTCGCTCATAGGTGGTGCGCATGGAATGTCCACGGTATTGTGATCAGCATGCGTGGTCCCGAATAACGGTATATCGCGCTGGGCCTGTGCCCAGGCTGTAGCATATGTAGAATGCGTGTGAACGATGCCGCCGATTTTATCCCAGTGTTTGTACAGGACGGCGTGTGTAAGCGTGTCGGATGAGGGTCGCAGTTTTCCCTCCACAGTCTTTCCATCAAAATCAACCACCACCATACTGTCCGGTGAAAGGGATTCATAGGGAACTCCACTTGGCTTAATAGAAAAAACGCCCTGATCGCGGTCGGCGGCACTGACATTACCAAATGTAAAAATTACCAATCCCAGCTGAGGCAACTGCATGTTTGCCTTGTATGCCGACTCTTTAATATCGCTGAAGCGGCTCATCGTATTACGCACCTACGGTTGACGTTTCGTGTTTGAGATATCCTTTTTCGAGGAATGCACCTTGCCGCTTATATGCCTCGTAACGGGATGTATAGATAGAGGCTGCACTGGCTTCGGGTTCGTAGTTCAGATCAAAGCCCTGTCCCATTTGTTGCATAGCCTCTTCCACTGTTTTGTACACGCCGGAGGCTGTCGCGGCAAACATGGCAGCGCCAAGGGCACATGTCTGTTCGCTTCGATGGATGCGAATCGGCATGCCCAGTACGTTAGCCATCACCTGCATGATATACGGTGACTTTCTGGCAACACCACCGAGTCCGATCAAACCTTTAACGGGTACGCCTTCATCGACAAAACGTTCCACGATCGCGCGTGCACCGAAGCATGTTCCTTCCACAAGCGCCTTGAATATCTGAGGCGCACCAGTACCCAGGTTTAATCCGGCCAACGCGCCTTTCAAAGCCTGGTTCGCATCGGGAGTCCGACGGCCGTTCAGCCAATCTATAGCAAGTTCATCATGTACGGTGAGCGGAATTTTAGCAGCCTCTTCGCTCAATGTCGGAATCACGCGATCAGAGATTTCACGCTGCAGTGCGTCGGCGGTGGCTGCATCGAGGACTGATGATTGACGAAGTAATGTATTAAATGGCCACATCAGGACATTTCTAAACCACGCGTAAGTATCACCGAATGCCGACTGGCCGGCTTCAAGCCCGATCATTCCGGGAATTACGGAGCCGTCTACCTGTCCGCAGATTCCGCGTATCAGTTTCCCCTCCATATCAGCTTTGGGTGCCACCAGCATGTCGCAGGTTGAAGTACCCATAACCTTGCTTAAGTGGTAGGGTTCGATCTGTCCTCCGACAGCACCCATATGTGCATCAAACGCTCCCACTCCGATTACGACGTTTTCCGGAAGACCAAGGCGTTGCGCCCACTGTTTGCTAATGGTTCCTGCAGATTGATCGGAGGTGTATACCGAGGTGAAGAGGCGCTTCGTGAATCCCGCGAGCAAGGGATCGAGTTCGGTGAAGAATGAATCTGGTGGAAGTCCGCCAAACGATTCAGCCCAGAGAGCTTTGTGACCTGCGGAACAAACACCGCGACGCATCTGATGAACGTCGTTGCCTCCTGTCAGTAGGAAGGGTATCCAGTCACAATGTTCTACCCAACTATAGCATTTTGCACGAACGGCTTCGTCAACAGAAAGTACGTGCAGGAGCTTTGCCCAGAACCATTCACTGGAGTAGATACCTCCTACGTACTGCAGATAATTCGTTTCGTACCGTGTAGCGTGTTCGTTAATCCGGGCCGCTTCATCAATAGAGGTGTGGTCCTTCCAGAGGACGAACATCGCATTTGGATTCTTTTCAAACTCGGGGATAAGACTCAGCGGTGTTCCGGACTTATCAACCGCGACCGGCGTCGATCCGGTTGTGTCTACGGAAAGACCGCGTACTTTGGCCGCGACAGCAGGACCTGCCTCCTTTATGCATGCTTTTATGGTTGATTCCAACCCTTCCACGTAATCGAGGGGATGTTGCCGAAAAAGGTTTTCAGAGGTGTTGCAAAACAACTCGTCACGCCACCGGGGATAACCAAATACAGACGACGCAACTTCACGCCCGCGGGCATCAACGATGATCGTGCGAACGGAATCGGTACCGAAGTCCACCCCGATAAAATATGCTTCGCTGGCCATAGTCTGATCTTTCAATCGTTTGATTATCGGGCCAAGATACACACTTTTTTTAAGTGTCCACCTAACATTTATTATTTTTACCCCGGAATGTTCGAGGCAACGACGGCCTCTGCGGCAGGCCCTCGGTACCATTTGATTCAAAAGCCCGAAACAAAAAGGCGGGCCGTGATTGGCCCGCCTTGTTATTGATTCACTTTCTTAGCGGAGGAATAAGAGTTCGCGGTATTTCACCAGCGGCCAGTCTCCGTTGTCAACGAGCAGTTCCAGTCTGTCGACAGCGCCGCGAATCGTGTCAAAGTATTTTTCCTTGATATCATCGCAGTACGCTATGGCACGTTCATGACTGGACGCGATCTTGTTCACACGCTTACGTTCTTCGTTCATCGCGCGCACATTGGTCTTGATTGTATCGATATGCCCGGCGATTTGTTTGATCGTTTGAACGACAGCTGTGTTATCAATTCCGAGGCCGGCTAAACCGTTGGCGTTTTCGATCAACTTGGTCTGGTACGCGATGGCTGTGGGAACTATATGATTCATCGCGAGGTCGCCAATAACACGCGCTTCAATCTGAACGCGCTTTATGTAACCCTCCCATCGAATTTCGGTGCGCGCCTCACTCTCTTTTTGTGACATGACGCCTTGCTTCTCGAACAATTGCAAAGCAGGTTTCGTAAGATAAGCTTCAAGTGCGCGTGCGGTATTCTTGATATTGCTCAATCCGCGCTTCGCTGCTTCTTCTACCCATGCCTCAGAATATCCATCGCCTTCAAAACGAATGTTCTTCGATTCCTTAATATACTGGCGCAACACGTTCACAATAGCCATGCGTTTCTCCTGGCCTTTATCAATTTCTTTTGAAACGGCGGCAAAGAATTGGTCAAGTTGTTCAGCAACGATCGTATTAAGCGCAGTCATTGCTACTGCACAGTTGTCGCTACCTCCAACTGCACGGAATTCAAACTTATTTCCCGTAAAGGCAAATGGCGATGTACGGTTTCTGTCAGTTGCATCCAGGATTATCTCCGGAATCTGATCGATACCGAGTTTCATGTACATGTTGTCACCCTTTTCAATCTTGACGTTGCCTTTGCTTTCAAGTTCATCGAGAACGGAAGTCATCTGCGAACCAATAAACACCGACATAATCGCCGGTGGTGCTTCGTTGGCGCCAAGGCGGAAGTCATTTCCTGCAGTCGCGATGCTGGCGCGAAGGATATCCGCGTAGGCATGTACTGCCTTGATCGTGGTTACGAAGAAGGTTAGGAACATCAGGTTATCACGAGCACTGCTGGTAGGCGCGAACAGGTTCACTCCGGTATCTGTAATGAGTGACCAGTTATTGTGTTTACCAGAACCGTTGAGA
>JAEZDW010000315.1 GCA_023417955.1 Bacteroidota bacterium | reverse complement strand
GTCTTTCTTTGTGTGATAACAATGCTTTGTTGGGGTTCCTGGGGCAACACGCAAAAGCTTGCAAACCTGGCGATATGAATTGTTTTACTGGGACTACGTTATCGGTATTGTGATACTCTCCCTTGTGTTCGCGTTTACGCTTGGAAGTATGGGGACTGAGGGGAGGAGCTTCATCGACGACTTTCGCCAGGCTGATGCAGGAAATATCGGAAGCGCGTTCCTTGGCGGAATCATCTTCAACGCGGCTAACATACTACTGTCAACAGCCATAGCCATTGCCGGAATGGCGGTAGCGTTTCCTGTGGGAATAGGCATCGCGTTGGTACTTGGGGTCATTGTCAATTACATGGGGTCACAGAAGGGCGATCCGGTGCTCCTTTTTACGGGCGTTGCACTCATAACGTTTGCGATCATTCTTAACGCACTCGCCTACAGGAAGACCACGTTCGGAAATAGTCAGCAAGTTTCAACAAAGGGATTGGTGACTTCTGTGATCGCGGGAATCCTGATGTCGTTCTTTTATCGCTTCATAGCTTCATCGATGGATCTTGAAAATTTCAGTGATCCCGCACCCGGTTTGATGACCCCGTATACCGCGGTCGTTGTCTTCTCCTTTGGTATACTCGTGAGCAATTTCGTATTTAACACGATTTTACTGCGCAAACCTATAAGCGGCCCCCCAACAAGTTATCGCGAATATTTTAAGGGCAGTTTCAAAACGCATTCGGTTGGTATCCTTGGCGGGATCATTTGGGGTGTCGGGAATTCCCATAACCTTATTGCAGCTGGTAAGGCAGGAGCAGCGATCTCGTACGGCCTCGGGCAGGGTGCTACGCTTGTAGCGGCATTGTGGGGCGTATTTATCTGGAAGGAGTTTCGCAACGCGCCAAAAGGAGTGGACCTCATGCTTGGCATAATGCTCGTCCTGTTCCTTGCCGGTATTGTAACGATTATTGTCGCGGGTCAGTAACCTGCGAGTGGCACATGCGTGTCGGTGGTTCGCATATGCGCGATAACATCACGCAGTCCGCGCAGCAGGTATGGCTTGCTCAAAAAGTGTTTGAAGCCTTTTGCCATAGCTTTTTCACGATCTTTGGGGTTGCTGGAGGAGGTGAACGCAACCAGTTCAATACGATGCTTGCCGCAGATCGGAAGTCGGGCGAACGCGTCGGCGAATTCAAATCCATTCATCCCTGGAAGAAGAATCTCCATAACAATAACATTCGGCAGAGGATAGCCGCGTTCATCGCGCATGATCAGATACTGAAGCGCCTCAAGACTGCTTCGGGAAATATGTACTTCACTTACCACCCCCGATGAAAGAAGTATCTTTTCATTGATCTTATTGAGTTGAGTATCGTTGTCAACGATCAGAACGCGTGCTTTCATTTCGCCAGGGATTTGGTATTCTTTAATGCCATATTAAACTCGTTACCGGATACGACCAGCTGATTGTCGACGAAGTAGAGGTTTCTGATATTAACACCTTGTTCGTCGTAGACGCGGAAATACCCTTCGCGTGAACCGTCGACAAACATTCCGGTGCTGTAGACGCGGCCGCATGGATGAAATGAGCTGAAGCGGCCATGGGGTATGCCATGTTTGTAATGCTCTTCAATCATGATGCTGCCGGTATGATCATAGTACTCCCGCCAAAGGCCGTGCTTCCTGCCGTTTACATATACACCCTCTGAGACGAGCACACCGTGTTTGTTAAACTCCTTGTACTTCCCGTTCCTTTCCTTGTTCGTTTCGTTTTCCAAAGCACTCATCATATCTACACTATTTGAATTCGTTGCAATGCCATACGCCGATGCGTCTTCCGGGCAACGAACAGTGCGTCGCATTGTCACATGTCTTGCACAATCCCCGAAGAGAATCGTCTGCCACAGCAGCATCATCTGCATCAAACATTTCGCAATCAATGATCGCCTTGTCGGAGCGTTTGAAAAACGGACAATGGCTCACATGACGACACGTAGTACAAAGTCCCTTCAGCTCATCGATTAACATCTCTTCAAACTGATTTGCAGCCCGCACTGAGTAACCCATGCCTCGCGCATTCCAAAATGCGTACCAGCGTTTTTTTGTTGGCTTTTTAGAAGGGAAACCCGCTTCTTATATGAATCAGACCGGAGAGAAAATATTCACCGGGGAGAAACTCCCCATCAGGCGCGACTGATTTTCTTGACTTTTTCGCGCAGTGTTTTGCGGTCGATCCCGAGAATCTCAGCTGTACGCGAAATATTGTTCTTGTTGGCGGCAAGCACATCCATGATGTACTCACGCTCTACATCCTCAAGTTTGCGGTCAAGGCTCTTGCCGGTACGCGCGGTAAAACGAAAGGCCTCCGGCAAGTCTGGTGCATCTATAGTATCATCGTCGACCATGATAACAAGGCGGTGAACCAGGTTCTGGAGCTCGCGAACATTACCCGGCCATGCGTAACGCGTCATCGCCTGCATTGCGCGCTGTGAGAATCGCATCGGACGTCGGCCAAGTTCCTGCACGTATTTCGACACAAAGAAGTCGAGCAGTAACGGTATGTCACCCATGCGCTCCCGTAACGGGGGCAGGTCAATTGTAATGATATTCAGGCGGTAGTACAGGTCTTCACGAAAGGACCCATTCTTCACAAGCTTCATCAGGTCGACGTTGGTTGCGGCGACAACACGAACATTGACGCGTTGCGCTTTCTTGGATCCAACCATATAGAATTCCTTCTCCTGGAGAACACGGAGAAGTTTTGCCTGCATAGCGAGGCTGGTATTGCTGATCTCGTCGAGGAAAATCGTTCCGCCGTCAGCGGTTTGAAAGAATCCTGCGCGCGTCTCAGCAGCCCCTGTAAATGCGCCTTTTACATAGCCGAACAGCTCGCTTTCGAGCAATGGGTCCGGTATGCTTCCGCAGTTGACAGGGACGAAGGGCGCTCCGGAGGACAGGCTTCCGTAATGCAGGGCACGCGCTACCAGTTCCTTGCCGGTACCGCTTTCGCCCGTAATTAATACTGAGGCATTGGTGTTCTTGGCCTTGTTGATAGTCTTGAAAACTTCATGCATAGGCAGGGAATCTCCAATGATGCCAAAAGTCTGCCTGGCAGGTCGCGGGTGTTCCTTGCGGCGGCGGAACGTGCGTTCAAGAACACGGGCTACTGCCTTGTATAATTCTTCGTCAGTAAACGGCTTGACTACATATTCTTCAGCACCGGTTTTAATCGATTCAACAGCGCCCTGAATAGAAGGGAAGCCCGTGATCACAAGGATTCCAACCCCCTTGAAGTTTTCAACCACATGACGGATTAACTCGGTCCCGTGTTTGTCGGGCATCTTCAGGTCGGTGATGACTAAGTCAATGTCGAGTGCGTTGAGCAATCTCACAGCAGCCGTCACGCTACGCGCATCATAAACCTGGTATCCGGCTGACTCAAGATTTCGTCGGATGAGTTCAACGGTTTCCGGCATATCGTCCACCACCAGTATGTTTGCATTGCTGAAGTCAGTCTTCTTCATCGCCGTTTTTTCTTTTCCTTGTTTATCGGCAGAACAATTTCGAAACGCGTGCCTTTGCCTGGAGCACTTTGTATTGCGATCGTGCCGTTGTGTGATTCAACTATTCCCTGTACAACGGAAAGGCCCAAACCGGTTCCCTGCCCAGGGGGCTTGGTGGTGAAGAATGGCTCAAAGATTTTGCGCTTGATATCAACTGGCATACCGATTCCGTTGTCTTTCACGATAAGCGCGACAGCACCGTCGCGTTTGCGCGTTGCTACCGTGATTACGCCGCCATTTGGCATCGCGTAAACCGAGTTTGTAATGAGATTTACGAGTACCTGCCCGAGTTGTACTTCGTCGGCACGAATTTCAGGAAGTGAATTGTCCAGCTGCTTTACAATCTCGATTCCACTACTTTGAAATCGGACATCAATGAAGTAGAGGATGTTTTCAACGACCGCGTTAAGGCTTACGACTGCCAATTGCTGCGGCATCTGGCGCGAAAAGATCATCAGTTTTTTTATAATCTCTCTGGAGTAAAGCGATGCTTTTATAATGCGTTCAATGTCCTCTTCCTGCTGATGATTCAGGTTTCCTGCTTTTCGGATCAGCTGTGCAAAACCGAGCACACGCCCTAGTGGTTCATTCAATTCGTGTGCGATTCCGGCAGAAAGCTCACCTACGAACGCGAGCCGTTCAACATGCTGCAACTGCAGCTGAAGTTTTCGTTTGTCGTCTTCGACGGATACGCGATTGATCACAAGAGAAAGTTCTCGGGCAACGGTCTGCAGCAGTCGCTTTTCTTCCGGCAAAAACGCGGGGCTCGTGCCGCGGCTTTTGCGATAACCGACTCTGATGCTTCCGTACTTTTTCGTCCCATACACCAGCCTCGATTCAATCCCCTTGAGACTGTTCGCATAACCTGGGGATTCATAACGTTTTGTACCGACTATGATGACCACTTCGGCCAGCTGGCGATGCTGCATGGCGTTCGGAACGATACGCAGAATCTCGTTGAAGATGACCTCCAGATCACTGTCGGCTTCCCACGCCACCTTCGAAAGTTCATAGAGACAATTGAGTTCTTTTACCCGCTCGCGAAGCTTATGTTCCGTTGTGTTCATAACCGTTGCAAACATACGTATTTAGCTTCTGTAACGGCAGGTAAAGCGACGTTAAATTGATTGAGGAGTGAGTAATTTATACCCACCGGGTATTTTTCCCCGGCGCCCGGGTCTGTGAATACTTGAATTCCTGCAGGAATGGCGTGTGCAGATGTGGCACGGATAGTGCAACCCGACGCAATGAAGACGTACCGGGTTCGTTTTTTATAAAGCTCCCTGACGTCGCGTTTCACAACCTATAACCCGGGAGTCAACCTATGAAAGTCCACACCATACGTCTGCTTATTCTCTTTGGACTGGTATTGTTCGCGGCTTACGCGAGTCATGAAGCAGAAACAAAAGCTCAAACGATCTGGAAAACGAAGCACCAGACGACAAGTACCGTTCTTGTGCCGGACAGCGCATCTCAGTTATTTTAATCAGGTTGCACAGACGACGGATTACGTCTTTTGTTTTTTCTTCCGCGCCGACGGGAACAAGACATTGTTAAGGATCAACCTGTACCCGGGGGAATTCGGATGTTGATTTAAGTCTGTTGCTTCGTGCCATCTTCCGCGAACACCTTCGGGATCGTGTCCTCCGTAATAGGTCCAGTGACCAAGACCAAGTTCGCCGTAGATATAGCGTACATTATGGCGACCGCGATTTTCGGCCAGCACAAGTACCGAAGACTTTACCACGTAGGGATTGAACGCCGTTGTCTGACCAATAAATTCACGTATGACGCGCTCGTGATTCTGCGTTAGCAATGAAGGGACAATATCCCATTTGGCCGAAAAAGCAAAGAGCTGGAATCCATCCCGCGCGTCGCGATAGAAATCCTCCCAACCGGTATTGATATCGGAGAAGCGCCTGCTATAACCCGGCTCCATCGTGAAGTTTTCGAAGGCAAGGGATTTCGTGAAGTCAAGCTTGTCCTGAGCATTTGGGTCCCGTTCGTCGCCGTCGTATTCGCTTTCGCTGATGTCAACGCCATCGGCAGCGAGGGCAATGTCAAAAGTTTCAGCACCTGAACACATCGCGAAAAGGTAGCCGCCTCCCGCACAGAACGCTTTTATCTTCTTTGCAACATCAAGCTTGAGGTGTGAGACTTTGGTGTATCCGAGTTTGGTCGCGGTAAATTTCTGCAGTTCGGCTTCGACCTGGGAATCACGTCGCAATCTGCGTCCAGCCTGGCCGGTGAAGTCTTCATGGTGAAGGTGAAGCCAGTCATACTTTGCCAATTCATCTTTCAATACTTCCTCGTCGTATAACAGCTTGTACGGGATCTCCGCATAGTCGAGAACCAGGATCACAGCATCTGTTTCATCCTTGATGAGGTCGCTCTTCGGAGAATACACGGCAATGCGCGGAGCTTTTTCGAGACGAACCACATTCATGTTGACGGATGGCGACTCAATCTCAGCAAGAATAGTTTTGACGGCCGCGTCAGAAATGATTTCAAACGAAATCCCGCGCACGACGCATTCGGAATGAATTTCCTTTTCATACGGAATAAGAAAGCTGCCCCCACGGTAGTTCAGCAGCCATTCAACATAGCCACCCCGTTGGAGCGCATAATATGCGAGTCCGTAACTCTTGAGGTGATTTTGTTGCTTCTGATCCATTGGAATGAGAATGGAGTTGGCGAAGCAGGGCAGCGTGACCACGGCAAGGATTAACACGCGAATGTGAACGCTCCATCTCATAACCTGCGGTTGTTGGGTGTCATCCAATTTCCCAATTTAATCCGGGAATATCAATGCCACTTGTAAAATCGTTATGGCCGGGAGGAGACGGGCAATCAACTAAATTCCGTGAATCCTTGCTGGCGCCTGCTAAAATCCGAATCTTTGCAGTTCTGTTATCAATACGCACAACCAGTATCATCCATGACTTCAAGATTTCTTTCGTTAGCAGGAATCATCCTCCTGCTCAGCTGCAACAATCAGCCGGCCACATTAACGCTGGAAGGCACCTGGCAGTTGGTATCCGGTACCATGATTGAGAAAGGCGACACAACGGTAACCGATTATACACGGGACCGCAGCATGATTAAAATAATCAATGAAAGTCATTTTGCGTTTCTAAATCACGATCTCGCTCATGGCAAGGACTCCACGGCATCATTCGTCGCCGGCGGAGGGCGCTATCTGCTCGAGGGTGACAAGTACACCGAGTACCTCGAATACTGCAGTGCCCGGGAATGGGAGGGACACACGTTCGAATTCACGATTTCAATTTCAGGTGACACGCTTACACAGCAGGGCATTGAAAAGATTGAAGATTTGGGAGTGGAGAGGGTGAATATCGAAAAGTATGTGAGGACGGTTGAATAGGAATTGAATTGAAAGTTAAAGTTTAACGTCGTCGAAGGCGTAATCGAAGAATGAAATGAAGGGAGCGTTGAGCGGGCGGATTTCTGATTTCTGATTTCTGATTTCCAATATTTCTAAATTCTGATTGCATTGCGTCTTGCAACTTTGAAAAAAGTTTCACATTTCACAATAGCCCTCAAAGGGCGCCACACCCGAGCCCGGGGTGTAAGCCCCGGGATAAAAGAATCGAAAAAAATCCCAAGCCCTGCAGGGGCGTCACAACGCGCGTTGTAGGATGACGAATCGTTGGTTTACGTCGGAAGCGAATGAGACGTCGTGAGACAAATACGTCGCACCAATCGGAATACACCCATTCCAATTTGTGCACACATCGCGCGAAATCCGTCACCTGCATTCAGCCCGGCCCTGGCGGGCGTCACGTCCTACGGTAAAAAACACAGCGTAAGCCCAAGCCCTGAAAGGGCGTCCCAAGGTGCGCATCGAACGAGTCGCTCATGATGTATCCAGGTGCATACATCACAAGTGGGCGTAAACCATGGGAATGTACCGTTGAAGGGGATTGTTTCAGGTTGCAGGAAGAATAACTGCATAACGACTTCGTCTCTGTGAGCAATTTCTAATTTGGAAAATTTATAATTTACAATTGCATTGCGTCTTGCAACTTTGCACAAAGTTTCACGAGTTCACAATGTAAAGATGATGATATCCGAAAGTAGCCCTGAAAGGGCGCCACACACCGAGCCCGGGGTGTAAGCCCCGGGTA
>JAEZDW010000308.1 GCA_023417955.1 Bacteroidota bacterium | reverse complement strand
TTACTCTGTGCTTGACAACAACGTTCCTGACCCGTTATTCCGCGCCAACAATGAGGGCTGGGTTATCAGTGGCAGGGTCTTCGGAAGTTACAACCTCAACAAAGGCTGGGCCGCTCAGTTCTTCGGATTCGGTCGCGGAAGACAGGTAAATCTCCAGGGATTTCAGGGCAACTTCAGAATGTACAGCCTTGGTTTACGCAAAGAGTTTAATGAGAAGCGAGGCAGCATCGGTTTCGGATTGGAAAACTTCCTCCAAAAAAGCATCAAGATAAAGAGCGAAACTGTCACACCGCAGGTAAGCCAGTTCAGCATGAACACAATGAACAACCTGAGCTTCCGTATTAACGGCAGCTACCGTTTTGGTAAGATGAGCGTTGATCAGGGACCGCGTCGCCGCAGCAGCAGGATAAACAACGACGACCTGAAAGATGGTGGTAGTGGCGATGGTATGGGAATGGACACTGGCGCCCAGCCCACGGGTGGTGGCGGCGGAATGAACCGCGGTGGAAATGGCGGAATGCGTGGCGGTGCACCTGCTCAGACCATACCCAATGACAAGATGGTTGAAAAGGATACCGCAGCCGTTGTAAACCCTGTTGGTACATGGGCATACACAGTAGACTCACCCCAGGGTGGAGCCGGTAACTTCAAAATCGCAAAAGACGGTGATCAATTAAGTGGAACGATTTCCAACAACCGTTTCCCGAATGAAAATCAGCTCAGCGACATCAAACTTGTCGGCAACGAACTTTCTTACAGCTATGAAGTTTCCTTCGGAGGCAATAGCATGAAAATACACGTAACGGGTACAATCAGTAACGATGAGTTCAATGGAAATATGACCGTCGGACAATTCGGTACGTTCCCGATCAATGCGAAAAGGTCAGAATAGGATAAGGTTTGGTTCCTATTTCTAAAAAGTCCCGGCCGTAAGGCGGGACTTTTTTCGTTTCAAGTACTCGTATTCTAAAGCCGTAACGCTAAAGCTTTACGACACGCCTGACAATCACGCTACGATCAAGTTTAAATACGAAAGAGTACATCCCGGCAGGCAGGTCATCGAGAAGAACGTCTGTTATATCCGAAAGGCCATTGAGATTTTTCACAGCTCTTCCTGCCAGATCAAACACAACCAGAGATCTTACCGGCCGGGCAGATACGACTTTGATCGATGACGCTGTCGGATTAGGAAAGAGCTGAATATTCACTTCAACATTCTCCTCAGCGTCTGTAGGAATCTCCAGCTCATTTTCGGCAAGTGGTGTATACTTCGCAGTTTCCAGGAAAGGACCGGTTACGTTTGGTATTCTGCTATAGGACGTGTTCGTTTGTTGCGCCCCATACGTTACCTCATCAACCTTAATCAGATCCGGGCCAACCTTTTGATATATGCCGATCTGTTCACCGTCGGCAGAAAGTTTGAAGCTAAGATGAAGAGGCCCCTGCCCAACCTGTTCATCAGCCCAAAGCAGTTTGTACTCACCGGGTTGCAAAATCGTCTCCGTGCCGGTAAATGGTATCCGGTGTTTCGTTTTTTGATTCAGATTGTCCGTTATAAAGAAACCACCAATATCAACGGGCTCGCTTCCTTTGTTGTAGATTTCAATCCAGTCATCCTTCTCTCCAAAGGAATCTTCGTAGACTGAATTCGATGCCGAAAACTCATTGATAACAATCCCCTCCTGTTTGGTCACAGGTTCATAGAAAACCTCAATACTAACGTCACTCGTCGTAAGATCGGAAAACACAGGTGTTGATGAGGTGAATTCAGTAAGCTCACCTGTTCTGTATGTACGCAGATCGAGGTCAAAACTGAGGTCAGAACTGGTTGGACTATTCTGATGCAATTCAACGGCAATCACATTTTTACCCGGTTCGATTTTCCCGACCGGGATTGTAAAAGAAAAATAAGTCGTCTCAGAAGGAATCGCCTGTACGGCAACCGTTGAATAATTAATTGTACCCGAAGGCATGTTCCCGCGGTACACCTCTTCCCCATTCAGGTAGATCACCACACCATCGTCGTATAGTGTAGTACCAGACAGGGTGCCAAAGCCGACAGTATCGGCGACATCGATCTCTTTCCTGAAGTACGTTGTGATGTATTTATTGGAAGCATTCGGACCATAACTCACAATGGTTGCCTCATCACCTTCACCGTAACCAAGCTGCGCATTTCCCTCTGCCCACGCTCCATCGGCATATTCGCTACTCATCCAATCACTTGCCGGCAATGTACCCCCATCAAAATAGCGCCAGGCCGAGCCCCTTTCGATAAGCCGGATTTCTGTGCTTTCCCGTTTTGTAATATGGTAGTGCGAGAATTTGTAACCCGCCTCGGGAGCTGGTGCCACCTCAAATGGAATACCTTTGAAATACAACGCCTCTGTTATAGCGTCGCTGGTGATGCCGTTCAGGTTGACCTTCCCGGTACCTGCCGGAAGAGCTGTAGCAGAAATTCGAACACGGTCATCCAAGCCAAAGAAAGCAGGGATATACGTCTGCATAAAATCATTACGTTGGCGTGCAAACACGCGCAGCCTTTCAACTTCGGCATTCCAGTTATTGAGTGACTGACCCCAGCGGGTAACGTGGTACGGAACTTCGGGTGCAATCCGGGATTGAAACTCATTGATTATGCCAACAACGCGTTCGGGGCTGAACGTCGTGCTCAATGATGTCGTCAGTGTTTGAATAACCTTGTTTCTGAATGTAGGATTTTGCAGCAGCAACCTGATCTGTAAAGTGGACCACGGCGGATTCGGCCATCCCGGTGCATTTGTAGCTGTAGCAAAATCAAGCGTTGGATGAGTCGCATAACTCTGATCCGTATAAAGTGCGAACCCAAAATCAGTATCCCATAGTATCCAGCGGAACTTGCCGCCATTGGAACGCTGCCTCCAGAACTTGACATTGTTCCCCGGCCAGTCTGTGTTGCCGTAATAAATTTCTGCAGTCAGATAATTGATAAACTCCTGCACGTCGATGTAACGACCGATAAAATCAAAAGCCTCATCCTTTGACAGATCGATCCGTTGAAGACTGTCCATAAACACGTTGTAATGCGTCATCGATCCTTCGAGTGCAGTCCCCCATGTTTCAATCAGGTCAAGGTCGTCGCGCTTCACACCGTAGTTTGCCTCGATGTAATCAGCATCAATCTTCTCACGGATATTTTGGATTCCCCAGTATTGACCATTGATATACACCGCAGTCGGCTGATAGTCCATGTAATCGATATCCATTTGGCCAACCGGAAGCCGCTGTAGTAAAGCGTCACGAAACATCGTATGCCAGAAATCATTACCGCTGTTTCTTAGCATGAAACCACCTACACTTCCATACTCTTTATTCGGAAAGAAATCGTATTCAAGTGTCTTCTTTCCATATTTGTCTCGCGCCTTGACCG
Source organism: Bacteroidota bacterium (assembly GCA_023417955.1). Lineage (GTDB taxonomy): Bacteria > Bacteroidota > Bacteroidia > Cytophagales > Cyclobacteriaceae > Ohtaekwangia. Next base: position 12,608 of record JAEZDW010000308.1, on the reverse strand, counting down.
CAAAGGATTTCTGCGGATTGTTTCGGCTGCACGCGCCGCCGATGCGAATATCCACACTGTAGTCAAATAACCTCGATCCATTGGTGCCAAAGTATTCGAAGACAGCATGCCGGTCCCAATCCCTGTTCCAGTTAACGGGATTGTCTCTGCAATTTCCGGTGATGCCATTCGTTCCGGAGACGTAGATGCCAATGGTATTGTCATTCATGTAAGCGGGCCTGAGTGAAAGCGAAACAACAGGAAGATTAAATGACCGCTCATTGATAAAGTAGGTTGCGGCCTTCGTCGGGCTGGGCAGATATCCTTCCAGGAACGCCTTCGCTTTAACGATACGCGTAGACGACAAAGGGATGGGTTGCAAGTATAGTGACGACGACGCGTTGGGCTCCGAGCCATCGGTAGTGTACCGAACCTGAACGCCACTTACCCGATGACTGATACCAAGTTGCTGTGTGCCGGAATATCGTCCCGGTGACAGGGAAAACGAAAGCTCCTCAAGAAGGCCGGCACCAGTAGCTCCGTTGTTCTGTGCACCCGGTGAAGGATAAACCATATAGCCGAGCACGGATCCTCCGTCTGTGATACGACCATAGGAAATATTAAGGTGTTGCGCGGGCACATCGATGCGATTTATTTCCGTCAGGCTTGAGTTTGAAAGGATCACGGTTTCACCATCGGGATCCACTTTGAAGTTTGCGTGCATGCCGGTGTTGTGTCCGTCACACCAGATTAATTTGTAACCGCGGGGTGGGATAGTAGTACCAGTTGGAATGCGCCATTTATTCCTGGCAGAAGGATCATCCGAGAGATAATATCCACCGATGTTGGCAGTGGTGCCACCCGCATTGTACAATTCAACCCAACCTTCGAAGTTGTAATAATCCGGGTCGTAAATAATATCAGCATTTGCCGCACAAACTTCATTGATCACCACCTGCGAATGCAATGAAAAATGCGAGAGAAGGATAAGAACCGGAACAGACAGGAATCTCTTCATAGTAATAAACATACATCAACACACGGATTTGAACCGAGGCTCCTGTAAGTTACAACGAACTCAAAGAATATCAACTGAGTTGGTCTGCAATGGCGCGTATCGATCTGACCACATCAACATCAACGGTGCGAACGAGAGACTCACTGGCGTCGTCTAAACCCATTGGAAATTTTTCAGATCCCGTGAATTTCATCATGCTTTCGCGATACTTCGATGCGGAAAAGTGAATTTCACGTGCTCCGGTTTCCCGGATGATTTGCCCGGCGTTGTCTGTGTTAATACCGGAACCGGGCATGATGGTGATCCGGTTACCCGCTTTTTCAATAAGTGAACGAATTAAGGGAATGCCCTCAAAGGCTTTGTGTTTGTGTCCAGAAGTCAGGATGCGATCAAATCCGGCTTCGATGCAGTCTTCGAGTGCCTCAAGTGGATCGCGCGTTCTGTCGAATGCGCGATGGCAAGTTACTTTCAAGGGGCGCGCCCGCTCAATCAACTCGCGACATCGCTTGCTATCAAGTTTTCCATCGGGAGTGACTATACCGAATACCACACCGTCAACGCTTAGTCGTTGAAACTGCGCGAGGTCGCGCTTCATGGCGTGAAATTCATAATTACTATAAACGAAGTCTCCGCCACGCGGACGAATCATTGCGAAAAGATCGATACTAATGTTTTGCCTCACAACTTCAACGACACCATACGAAGGTGACGTTCCTCCCGCACCGGGGTCAGCACAGAGTTCGATCCGGTCAGCGCCGCCTTCCTGGGCACGTAGCGCCGACTCTATATTATAAGCAACAATTTCAATGGTGACCAATTGTATAAGATTCGGGAGGTCTATCAATAATGACTTTTCGATGTATGAAGTTTGTTTCCTGACAGAATATGCAGCGCATACGTGAATCCGGGCTGGATACAAAAAGCGCCGGTGTTCCCTTGTTTGTCGATAGCCAGAAATCCAACCTGAAGGGTACGCGCCTTTTCAGGATCTTTTTTTACAATGCGAAGCACTGCCTCCCGGCACGCCTCTTCTGGTTTCCGACCCTGCCGCATTAGCTCAACCACGAGATGCGAACCGACTATTCTGATTACCTCCTCTCCCACTCCGGTAGCTGTCGCTGCTCCCACTTCATTGTCTACATACAAACCTGCACCAATGATCGGGGAATCACCTACGCGTCCATGCATCTTAAACGCCATACCGGAAGTGGTACACGCGCCGGATAGATTGCCATTCGCGTCCAATGCAAGGATACCGATGGTGTCGTGATTCTCAATATTGATCACAGGTTTGTATTCGGATTTCTCCGACCATTTCTGCCAGGCTTGTTCAGCTTCTGGTGTAAGCAACTTCTTCTTTTCAAAACCCTGTGAAAGTGCAAACTGAAGCGCGCCATCGCCAACAAGCATTACATGCGGAGTTTTTTCCATTACCGCGCGTGCGACACTTACCGGGTGGACGATATCCTGGAGAAACGCTACAGATCCGCAGTTTCCCTTTTCATCCATAATGCAACTGTCAAGCGTGACAAAACCATCGCGATCGGGCAAACCACCGTATCCTACCGACGACTCCGAAGGATCTGCCTCCGGAACTTTGGCACCTGCTTCGACGGCATCAAGAGCACGTCCGCCGGCACTGAGCACTTTCCAGGCTGCCACGTTCGCTGCCAGGCCGAAGTCCCACGTCGAAATCACTACAGGTTTTCTGACAGCAGCTGCACCGGCACCAGTGGCTGATGAAATTCCAAGTACTGCGCCGCCAGCGGTCACTGACTGGATAAATCGTCTTCTTGAAGTCATTGGGTTAAGGACCGATTAGTATCAAAACTGGTTTATTCAATTACACGGCGCGCCTTTCGATACGTCTTCTGATAATAATCAGAGAAGATGTTCGCCTCACTTACGCCTATCTTCGAAGATGCATGAATAAATTTGATGTCGTTTTTTCCACGCACTTCGGTCACAAGACCCACGTGCGTGATTTGTTTCTTCTTCTTGCCCGTAGCAAAAAAGACCAGGTCTCCCGGCTGAAGTTCGTTCATCTTTACCTCCACGCCAACTTTAGCCTGATCAGCAGAACTTCTGGGGAGGCTAAGATCGATTTCCTTGAAGGCGTTGAGCAATAAACCCGAGCAATCCATTCCTGCACGCGTTGTGCCTCCGTACCTGTACGGCGTACCTATGTAGCTTCGTGCAGTCGAGATAACGCGGCTTACTTTTTCGTCACGAACGGTGACCTTGTGCGTTGAAGCACATGACACAAGAAAAAGTGTGAGGCCGATACCTGCGTGGACGAAAAGCTTTTTTTTACTTTGTAGCTGAAAAAATGTAGTCATACAGAATTAAAAAAAGTATTCCAAATATACACAATCATGCCATTTACAGAAGTGTCGCCCGATGTCATAGGAGCGTTTAAGTCGATTATCGGGGCGGATTACGTGATCACCGACCCTGAGAAGCGGCACTTTTACGGTCATGACGAAACCGAAGACTTCCATTTTCTTCCTGAAGTCGTGCTGAAACCGGCATCTGCTGAAGAAATCAGCGCGATCATGAGGCTGTGCAGCCAACATCGTATTGCCGTGACGCCGCGCGGGGGTGGTACTGGCCTCAGCGGAGGCGCCCTTCCTGTCCATCGCGGCGTGATCCTCTCCATGGAAAGGTTCAACCGAATACTTGACATCGATGAGCTTAACCTTCAGGCTACCGTTGAACCCGGTGTAATCACCCAGGTATTTCAGGAAGCGGTTATGCAAAAGAATCTTTTTTATCCACCCGACCCTGCCAGCAGCGGTTCCTGCTTTATCGGGGGAAACGTCTCAGAAAACAGTGGCGGTCCCAAAGCTGTGAAGTATGGTGTAACCCGCGACTACGTTATCAACCTCGAAGTGGTGTTACCAACAGGTGACGTCATCTGGACCGGTGCCAACGTGCTCAAGAATTCGACGGGATACAATCTCACACAGCTGATGTGTGGCAGCGAAGGAACATTGGGTATCATTACAAAGATTGTCTTCAAACTTCGGGGTCTTCCCAGGAAGTCGGTGCTGCTGCTCATTCCTTTTTCAACCAATGAAGAAGCATGCCGGGCAATTGCAGCCATTTTCACGGCGGGTCTAAATCCATCCGGGATGGAGTTCTTTGAGCGTGAGGCTGCGATGAAAACAATTGCCTATTGTGAAAAGGTTTACAATGCGCGAGTGACCACACCGTTCCCCGAAAACATGGATGCTTATCTCCTCTGCGAGCTCGATGTAAACGACGACGATGTACTGATGAAGGATGCAGAAAGCGTCATGGACGTCGTGCAACAATTTAATACGGGCGAAGTTTTGTTTGCAGATACCGCCACACAAAAGGATGAACTCTGGAAGATACGCAGGAACATTTCACCCGCTGTCAATACTTACACGCTGACGAAGGCAGAAGATGTGGTTGTACCGCGTGGCAACCTTCCGGCTATGATCACAGGCATAAAAGAAATCGGAAAGCGTTTCGGTTTTAACAGTGTATGCTATGGTCACCTTGGCGATGGCAACCTGCATATCAACATTCTCAAGGAGGATATCTCGGATGAAAAGTGGGCAACGGAGGTGATGGACGGTGTCGGTGAAATATTCCGGCTTGCGGTCAAGCTTGGCGGAACGTTATCCGGAGAGCACGGCATCGGCATAGCCAAACGCGACTACATGCCCGTAGCGATGAAAGAAATCAACCTTGAACTCATGCGCGGCATTAAAAAAGTATTCGATCCCCAGGGGATATTAAACCCCGGAAAGATATTTTGACGTCACGTCGATTTTGATGAATAAATCCTAATTTACATTCATGACCTGGAGTACAATCCTCACCATTGCCGTTGTAGTCGTCATCTTCATCATTCTTTTCAGGGTGTTCAAGTGGGTGCTCCGCCTGCTTGTTGTCGTTGCATTTTTGCTTATCGCATTCGTTACAAATCCAACTCCGGATGTGCATCAGCAAGCGGTTGAACGTATGGCCGAAAAAGAGAACATCGACATATCAGGAGTAGAAACAGAAGTGGATGACTATTACGTTTTTTCGCTTACCCACTCCGTTAAGGGTGACGAGCGGAAGGTAATCGGCGCCGGCGCATTTACTCAGGTAGTGATTTTCCGGGAACCCTGACTTAAAACAATACAACATGACCAAGAAATTACTGATCGTGACGCTTTCCGCAATCTGGTTTTCATGCGGAACACAAAAAACCGAGACTGCAGCCGTTGAAACAGATGAAGCACAACCCAACACATTGAGTGCAGCACAGGCCAAAGAAGGGTGGCAACTCCTTTTCGATGGCAAAACCATGAATGGCTGGCGCATCTTCAGAAATGCAGAAAACAACAGCTGGGAAGTGGTTGACGGAACCCTGCACTGCAAACCATTTACCGATGACGCGACAAACTATCGATCCGACCTCGTCACTGAAGAAACGTGGGAAAACTTTGAACTTTCATTCGAATGGAAAATTTCTGCACAGGGCAATAGCGGCGTTATATTTCGGGTGTCTGAAGAGTTTGAGCAACCCTATGCATCGGGACCCGAATATCAGATCATCGACAATGAAGGATATCCCGGCGATCTGCAACCTGCCCAGCACGCGGGCGCAAATTACGACATGCACATCCCTTCAAAGGATAACGCCAATCCTCCTGGAGAATGGAACACCGGCAGGATTGTCGCGCAAGGAAACCACATTGAACATTGGCTGAACGGAGAAAAAGTCGTTGAATATGATCTTCATTCCGAAGACTGGAATCAAAAACGGGAAGCCAGCAAATGGAAGGATTTTCCAGACTACGCCCTGACCAAGAACGGCCACATTGACCTTCAGGATCATGGAAATGAAGTCTGGTTCAGGTCCATCATGATCAAACCGCTTTAGCAAATAATTAAATGTGCGGCATTACCGGAATTTTCGCGTTTAACCTGATCGGGAAAGTTCACAAGATCCACGTTACAAATGCAACGCAGGCAATCAGTAAACGAGGCCCCGATTTTCAGGACATTCACCTGGAAGAATGGGTAGCGCTCGGGCATCGTCGCCTCTCTATAATAGATACGTCTTCGCACGCCAATCAACCCATGTGGGATGAGTCGGGCCGTTATTGCATCGTGTTCAACGGGGAGATATTTAACTACAGGGAGCTACGCAAAGAACTTACGGACCGTGGCGTCACCTTTTTTTCACAAGGTGATACGGAAGTATTGTTGAAGTTATTTATTCATCAACGGGAGAAATGCCTGCCTCGCCTGAATGGTTTTTTTACGTTTTGTATTTATGACAAGGCTGAGCAGACGCTTTTTGTTGCACGCGATCGATTCGGAATAAAGCCACTGTATTATTGCTTCGACGAGGACAAATTTATTTTCGCGTCTGAAATGAAGGCCATGATGCAGTACGGTATTGAGAAGAAACTCGATATCGATTCACTGCTTATGTACTTTCAGCTTAATTACATTCCCGGCCCGGACTCTGTGTTTACAAATGTCAAAAAGCTTCTTCCCGGTCATTACCTTGTTGTTAAGAGGCAGGAGATCACGCACGGGCAGTATTATGATATTCCGTATAAACCTGAAGATGTACGACTCGACCTTTCGTACGAGGATGCGTGCCGGGAATTTGCACGATTGCTTGAAAAAGCCGTGCAGCGCAGACTTGTTGCAGACGTTCCATTAGGCGCGTTCCTGAGCGGAGGCATCGATTCATCTGTTATAACGGGGCTTGCCGCGCGTTACAAGCCGGACATTCACACATTCTCAATTGGCTTTCGCGACGAGAAGTTTTTTGATGAAACCCACTATGCTGAAATGGTGGCGAAGCATTTCAAAACGCGACACACTGTTTTTTCACTGAGCAATGACGATCTCTACGCGCACGTTGAAGACGTTCTTAAATATATTGACGAACCGTTTGCTGATTCGTCAGCGCTCGCAGTTTATATCCTGAGCCGTGAAACACGCAAACATGCTACGGTTGCATTATCCGGCGATGGTGCCGACGAAATGCTGGGCGGGTACAACAAACACGCCGCCTTTTACAGGATGTTGCACCCCGGATGGAAAGAAAAGACTGTATCAGCACTTCGACCCCTGTGGTCTGCGTTGCCTCAGTCGCGGAGCAGCGCCCTGGGAAATCGCATTCGCCAGTTAAACAGGTTCAGTCGCGGCCGTCGCCTTAATAATAAAGAACGGTACTGGCAATGGGCTGGCTTCGTCGGCGAAGATGAAGCTGCGGATTTGTTTACTGAGCAGATGTTGCAGGAAAGATCCGGCAGCTACTTCGAACGCAAGTCGAAACTACTGGAAACCCTTTCGGATAAAGGTGACATGAACGACGTCTTCCTCACGGATATGAAAGTAGTCCTCGCCAACGACATGCTAACGAAAGTGGATTTAATGAGTATGGCCAACTCGCTTGAAGTACGCCCGCCGTTCCTCGACTTCGAGCTGGTGAATTTTGTTTTCAGTCTGTCGTCTGAGTACAAGATCGACGGAAAGATGCGAAAACGCATATTACAGGACAGTTTCCGGGAGATGCTGCCAAAGGCATTGTACAATCGGCCGAAAAAGGGATTCGAGGTACCGTTGTTAAAGTGGTTCAGGCGCGAGATGAAGACAATGATTATGGAGGAGGTTCTCAACGACGCGTTCATTAGGGAGCAGGGCATCTTTAAACCGGAAAAGATTGCCGCATTGCGAAATCAGCTTTTTTCCGCTAATCCAGGTGATATACATGCTCAGATCTGGGCATTTATTGTATTTCAGCGCTGGTGGAAAAGGACGTTTCAACACTAACTGCAACGAATTCAGGCAATAAGCGAGACAGTTTAAGTCGGAATCACATCAGATACTCCAAACAACCCGCTATTTCTGACCCGGTGAAAACCGTGTATAACTTGGGAGCGATTACGCCGGCTACCCGATTGGCGGTTAATTTGGCCGATTAGCCGCCAACGTTTTCGGCACAGTTACCACGAATCTTACAAACAACAGAGTTCCGCGCCGCGTGGTTGGCGGGCTGCCATTTCGATTCCGTTACTTTGAATCATAATTTTTTAACCAAATCTCAAAAACAATGAAAAAATTATCAATGCTTTTTGCTCTTGCAATGCTTTTCACCGTTGCGGCTAACGCGCAGGAGTTCAAAAAATTCAAGGTAGGTATCGGAGCCGGTTACGCTATCCCGGGCGGAAACGGTGCAAAAGGTGGCGTTCTTTTCTACGCTGAGCCTTCATACAAAGTTCAGGACCAACTTCAAATCGGTCTGAGAATGGAGTTCGCAGCTATGGCGAGAGGCTTCTCTGAAGATGTTGGAGATACTGAGTTCAAAGTTTCCACATCTGGTTCTTACACTTTAAATGCCCAGTACTACTTCAACAACAACAGTTTCCGTCCTTTCGTCGGTGCTGGTTTCGGTATGTACTCAATTAAGGCGGCTTCGTTCGACGGTGACGAAGATTTTGATCTTGGTCTCCAGGACGAAACCAAGTTCGGTTTCTATCCCCGTGTTGGTTTCGACGCTGGTCACTTCACGCTTTCGCTCGACTACAACCTCATCGGTAAAACTGAAATCGAGGGTACTGACTTTAGCTTCAAGAACAGCTACATCGGAATCCGCTTTGGTGGTTTCTTCGGCGGTGGCCGCAAGTAATCGAAGAATCTTTATTTAATAGACAGAAAAAGGGTTGGCCAAGGGGGTCAGCCCTTTTTTGTTTTCATATAGATCAGAATTTCCCGTTAGACCGGATTGCCCGAATATTATTAGGTTTTTTACAGAATAGGGTTACAATTTGACACGCATATCTTGAAAATTTGTCATTTTTTTAAAGAACTGCTTCAAAATTAACCCTACCTAAATCGTTTTCTGCGATTTTTTTTGCAATGTGGGTTATTTTTTAACCTCCGGGTTACTACTTGCGTCTACTAATTCCTAACTAAACCTAACTTTATGATGGAAGTACTACCCGACTCTGCGGCCGTGTTAGCCGGTGCGGAACTCGCCCTCGCCGATTCAGTGAAGGCAGTTCAGGCTCAAATGACTGAGCTCAATAACACAACAATTCTGACCGCCAACAACGTCTGGATGATTATATCAGCCCTGCTGGTGTTCCTGATGTAACTGGGATTCGGATGTGTGGAATCCGGATTCACACAGGCGAAAAACACTGTAAATATCCTGTTTAAAAACACAGTCGATACCTGTATCGGACTCGTTGTTTATGCAGTGATCGGATTTGGCCTGATGTATCCAGGTGCATTCATGATTGAGGGGTGGTTCGGATTTGGACAATTTGGTCTTTCAACCGGCTCTGATTATACACCATTTGGTTATGCCGATGGCGGTTACACATACTGGACCGACTTTCTTTTCCAGGCTGTCTTCTGCGCAACTGCAGGTACGATCGTATCAGGAGCAGTTGCTGAGCGGATTAAGATCAGTGCTTATTTCCTTTTCACATTCTTCCTCACCGGCTTTATCTATCCAATCCTTGGAAGCTGGAAGTGGGGTGGTGGCTGGTTAGATAACCTCGGTTTTTATGACTTTGCCGGATCTACAGTGGTACACTCTGTTGGCGGATGGGCAGCACTTGCTGCAGTAATTCTGCTCGGACCCCGTCTCGGCAAATACGAAAACGGCAAATCGAACACGTTCCCGAACTCTTCAGCTCCGCTTGCAATGATTGGTGTGTTTCTGCTCTGGTTTGGCTGGTTCGGATTTAACGGAGGCTCAGTTTTGTCCGCAGATCCTGAAATGATTTCACTGGTATGCGTAACTACAGCTCTGGCCGCTGCCACAGGTGGAATTGGCGCCGTCTTCTCCGGACTACTTGCTTTTAAACGCTTTGATCTTGGCATGGTACTAAACGGAATCCTTGCCGGATTGGTAGGAATTACAGCAGGTGCTGATCAAATGAGCCCTAACGAAGCCATGCTTATTGGTATTTTCTGCGGATTCGTCGTAGTGTATTCCGTTATCTTCCTTGATAAACTGAAAATCGATGATCCGGTTGGTGCAATTTCAGTTCACCTGGTGTGCGGAATGATTGGAACCCTCGCGGTGGGCGTTCTTGGAAATATGGCCAGCGGTGAGCAATTCGTAAACCAGCTCATTGGAATCGTGGGATATGCTGTCCCTGCTTTTGGTCTGTCTTTCGCGGTATTGTTCGTTATCAAAAGTACGATGGGCCTCCGTGTTTCCGCTGAACACGAGCGCACCGGTCTCGACAGTCATGAACACGGTATGCGTGGTTACACAATCACCTACGAAGACTGAGACGATACTCATTTACCTAAACCGAAAAGGAGTCTGCAAATGCAGGCTCTTTTTTTTTGCAGTAGTGTCCGGCATATGGATGTTGGCCCTATTGAAAAACAGGGGCCTAAAGCCTTAGGGACGGACTTATTATCAACGCAAGGACCGTGCTTAGGGCGAAAGCTTATCCAGGATGGAAAGTCCCCTCCGATATCTGATTCTGTAAAGGTTTTTCCGGATCGACACTACCTGAATTCTATGGTCATTGTCCACTCTTTGTCCACTCTTTGTCCAGTCTCCGTCCACTCTTTGTCCAGTCTGGCTTTGAGAAATGCAGCAAGCACCCGGCTGCCTGAGTGCAGGGTAATTCAGGGCAAGGTCCTGGAATAACAAGTCAATCAGGAATGTCCGCTGTTCTCACCCACCAAATCCTTTTAATCTATCTGTGCCTCGTCACGATCCTGCTATTCCCAGTCCAATGTTAAGAAATTGTTAAGTTTTGGATGATTTCAATCGATTGTGATGAGTTTGAATATCAACCAGCATTCATCGCAGATCTTCCGCATTTTCGGGAACCAGGTTCTGTGAAAACCCTTTAACTGCAAAATCACGCTGTTTTTGGAGGAATTGAGGCCAGCCAGGACCTTTGACTGAGGTGCCCATCTTTGAAGAGGTATTGTAACGAGCTATTCCACAACATGTTAGACAACAAACTGTTCGGTCTTTTTTGTAGTTTAATGATATAGAACAACAATTAAATTTTTTACGATATGATTGCCACGATTGATAGAAACAAACAAGAAGCATTGAAAAAAGAGTTGAAATCGCAATTCCCTGCACTGGGCGACAAACAACTTAATGCCGAATCACTTCAAGGCCTGATTGCTGAGGTTTCCATGCTTACTCATCAGGATGAGGCGAAGGTTGCTGCAGAAATCGAAAGAAAGCTGGAATACATCAAGTCCAAGTCAATCTAGGAGCAAGAGTCCAAATTGAAAAAAGGCTACTCAAGAGAGTAGCCTTTTTTTGTGCTTATAAAATTCGTCAACGAAGTAGTACCCACATATTTCCTTTCACGGACCATCGAATTAGCCGAATAACATTCTGATCAGAACCATTTTTTTGAAAATATCATAAAAAATTAACCAATAGGGTCAGTTTCAGACCCTACCTACAACGATTTCGTTAATTTTTTTTCTAAAGTGGTTCTTTTTTAACCCTGCCTGTCGGAAAATTGTATCAGTTAAACGCTATAGCAGTTCAAATTTCACCCGACAAACTACAACCATGAAAAAATCTCTAATCTTCCTACTGCTGCTGGTTGCGATTAGCATCCTGGCAGTGTTTATCCCCGCCGTCCCCGGTCAAATTAATACCGAGGGCATCGATTCGGGAGATGTTGCCTGGATGTTGGCCGCCGCCGCACTTGTCATGTTGATGACACCGGGGCTCGCCTTCTTCTACGGCGGAATGATTGACATGAAGAACATCATTTCAACGATGCTTCAAAGCTTCATTGCAATGGGTGTGATCAGCGTTCTCTGGATCGTCGTTGGATTCAGCCTTGCCTTTGGTGACTCAATCGGCGGGCTCGTTGGAAACCCCAGCACGTACTTTATGTTCAACAATGTACTTGACGCTCCTGCGTGGGGAACAATTCCTCTTGTTCTTTTCGCCTTCTTTCAATTGAAGTTCGCGATTATAACACCCGCCCTTATCACAGGTACCTTCGCTGAACGCATCCGCTTCAAGTCGTACATTTTGTTCCTGGTGCTCTTTTCTCTCTTTATTTATGCACCACTTGCTCACTGGACCTGGCACTCCGAAGGATTCCTCTATAAGATGGGCGTCCTCGACTTCGCCGGCGGCACCGTAGTTCATATGTCTGCTGGTCTTGCAGCGCTTGCCGCATCAATCTACCTGCGGAACAAAGACGAGAAGAAAACTCCAATTGCTCCTGCAAATATCCCATTCGTTCTTCTTGGAACCGGCTTACTCTGGTTCGGATGGTTCGGTTTCAATGCGGGAAGTGCACTGAGCGCCGGTCCTTTGGCTGCTTCAGCATTCGCTGTAACAAATACAGCATCTGCAGCTGCAGGTCTCGCATGGATCTTGTTTGACGCGGTCCGGGGCAAAAAACCTTCCGCACTCGGTTTCTGTATCGGTGCCGTTGTAGGATTGGTTGCCATCACCCCTGCTGCAGGGTTTGTTACAATTCCTTCAAGCTTGTTCATCGGAACATTCGCCGCGATCATTAGTAACGTTGTTGTTCACTGGAAAAGCAGAACTTCTCTTGAAGACACACTCGACGTATTCCCATGCCACGGCGTTGGT
>JAEZDW010000278.1 GCA_023417955.1 Bacteroidota bacterium | reverse complement strand
GACTATGCCAAGGCACTGACGTATTACCAGAAAACACTTGAGATTGCACCGGAAAATGCCACGGTACATTATAAGATTGCTGAAGTCCTGACGCAAAATGAAAGACCTGAAGATTTGCAAAAGGCTGCCATAAGCATCGAAAACGCTATTCGCCTTGAAAAGAAAAACAAATACTTCTATCTGCTCGGTGCCAACATTTATGCATCACTGGCGCGCTTCGACAAGGCAGCACAGATGTATGAGAAGTTGATCGCGAATGTTCCCGGAAGCGAGGAATACCTTTATGAGTTGGGTGCCGTCTATCAGTTCGCAGGGAAATGGGAAGACGCAATACGGGCATATCAACGGGCCGAAGACGCGCTGGGTGTGAACGAAGTTTCTTCCGTTCAAAAGCAACGGATCTACCTGGAGCAGGGAAAAATCAAGGAAGCGGTAACTGAGGGCGAAAAGCTTATCGCCGCATACCCCGGAGATGAGGGTGTTCTTATGGGATTCACGGAGGTGCTTTCGCAGCAGGGACTTAAGGCTGAAGCGATCCGTTATCTGGAGGCGTTTGCTGCTGAAAACAAAGATGCAGTAAACACGCGGATGTTGTTGGCCGCCTTCTACCGCGAAAATAACCAGGAGATGAAGGCCCGGCCAATCCTGCTGGCGCTGTTTGGCCACCCGGATGTTGAAGTCAATAGCAAGTTGTTGATCCTCGAAGCTTACAGAGCGGAGCTTGCAATAGCCCGGTCGCAGCACCGAACCGATGAGGAAAAATTTTCTTTCGCGAAGTCCCTTTTCGCGCGCCTTCTCGAGGTAAGCCCTGATGATGCAAAGGTTCACATTGCCGGTGGTGATCTCTACATGACCGGGGGTGACCGCAAGCTGGCGCATGCCGAATACCTGGAAGCGATTTCAAAAGGTGACGTAACCTATGACGTATGGGAGAACCTGCTTTCGCTGGAATACCAACTGGGATACCGCGACGAACTGGTGCGCAATTCGGACCGGGTGCTTGAAATTTTTCCAAATCAGGGAAAACTTCATTTTTACAGCGGATGCGGCTATTTGTTGCAGCAGAAATATGATGAAGCGCTGGCATCGTTCCGGCAGGCGATGCGTTTGTCGTCGTCAAATGTAAAATTGCAGGCAGAAATCAATGGAAAGATTGGCGAGGCGTATCATGGGATGCGTCAGTTTGAGCAGGCCGATCAGGCTTTCGCCAATGCGTTGGCACAGGATCCTGGCAATAGTTCGGTACTGAATGGCTGGAGCGCAAGTCTCGTTGCGCGTAAGACGAGTCTCGAAAAGGCAGAGAAGATGACTGAACAGCTTGTGAAGAATGACCCGTTAAATCCTGACTATCTGAATACCTATGCCCGCGTACTGGATTCGCGGGGCAAACTCAAGGAAGCGAGAAAAATAATGGAGCGGGCTGTATCGACAGGTCAGCCAGATGCAGGTCATTTTGAATATTTTGGCGATATTCTTTTTAAATTGGGTGAAATAGACGCAGCCGTAGTTCAATGGGAGAAGGCCAGGGGGCTGAATGGAAACAGTGAACTCCTCAACAGAAAAATTGCCAACCGGAAGATTTATGAATAAAAGCGCCATTCTGCTCCTTATCGCGAGCCTGTCGACTACTTTTTTTTCGTGTAGCCGGAAAGTGATCGCCCCGATAACGCAGGCGGAACCGCGAACCGAGTTGAATATCGAGGGAATAGATTTTGACTATTTCCAGGGCAAGGCACGTATGATCCTGCGTGACGCCAATAAAGAGCGGGAAGTGAAGTCAAACATCCGCGTACGCAAAGACAGCGTCATCTGGATGACTTTTTCGGTAATTGGCGTTCAGGGTGGCAAGGCACTGATCAACAAGGACTCCATAACCATCGTAAGCAATATGGACAAGGAGTACTACGTTTTTGAGTACGATGAACTCTCGAAGCGGTATAATTTTGAAATCAATTACGATGTGATCCAGGCGGCGATGCTGGGCAATCTTATCATTCCGCGTCAGGAGAATGACGAAGTGGTCCGGGAATCGTCGATGTTCATTCTTAAACAAAGCGCGGGTACGGTGAATGTTTCGAACTTCGTCAACGCTGCGAGTACAAAGATTGAGAAGATTGAAATGAAGGAGGATAATTCGAGCAATTCGCTGGTTATCAATTACTCGAATTTTCAGGCAGTTGACGATAAACTGTTTCCATACAACGGTACCATTAGCCTATTTTACAAAACCTTGTCCGGCGTTCTGAATACGACCATTATTTTTGAGTACAGTAAAGCAGAGGTAGGTGGTAAGGAGCTCAAATTTCCGTTTAACATTCCCAAGCGATATGTCCGCAGGTAAAGGTGTTTTGATCCTTCTCCTGGCATTGTTAGCTGCCACAGCGCCCGCAATAGCTCAGAAAAAATCAAAAGCTCAACTTCAGAAAGAACGACAGCAGGCGGTCCAGAAGATACAGGAAGTTGAAAAAATCCTTTCCCAGACCGCTACTCAGAAAAAGAATTCACTCGGAGAACTGAATGCGCTCAATGAACGAATCCGCGAGCAGGAAAATCTTATCAGCAGCATCCGGTCCGAAGTAGCCCTGCTCGATGCAGAGATTTCCGAGAACAACGATATCATTACCGCGCTTGAGGAGGATTTGCAAAAACTCCGGAAAGAGTTCGCGGCGATGTTATACGCTGCGCAGAAAGCCAATAATAACACGACGCGACTTACTTTTCTGTTTTCATCAGAGTCGTTTGATCAGCTCATCATGCGGCTCAAGTATATGGAGCAATATGCTGAAACGCGTAAGCATCAGGCGGAGCAAATTCGCAAAGTTCAGGAAGAGTTGTCGGGGCAGGTACGCGTGATCAGCGCTCAGCGCGATGAAAAGAATGCCTTGCTGCAGGAGCAGGTTCGCGAGAATGAGAATCTCGCGCAATTAAAGCAGAAACAAAACCGGCTTGTACGCGCGCTCGCAAAAGAAGAGAAGACACTCAAAAAAAATCTCGAAACTACCCGGGAGGCAGTTGCCAAACTTGATAAGCTTATTGATGCGGCGATTAAGGAAGAATTGGCAAGAAGTGCGACAAAATCAAAATCAGCAGAGGCAATCGCGCTGTCGTCGTCCTTTGAAGAAAACAAAAGCAAGTTTCCATGGCCGGTTTCATCGGGATTCGTTTCCCTGGGATTTGGCCGGCAGAACCATCCGGTGCTTAAAGGTATTATAGTGCAGAACAACGGGGTGAATATTCAAACCAAGGAAGATGAAAAAGTTAAAAGCATTTTCCAGGGTGAAGTCAGAAAGGTGGCTTTCATTCCCACCCTGGGCAGTACCGTTATCATTAATCACGGCGACTACCTGACCGTTTATGCCGGGCTTAAGGAGGTGTTCGTAAAGGCGGGGCAGAAAGTGACGACGAACCAGGAAATTGGTCGTGTGTTTTCAAACGCCGAAGGCGTCTCCGAATTGCGATTTCAGATCTTCAAGAATACTACTGCACTCGACCCACAGGCGTGGCTGAGAAATATGTGACAGTGCTGGCTGTTGCAGCGCTTACAATCGTGAGGGTTCCGCTCGCGGAATACGTCATTTGACGGTAATCTTTTTTAGTATAATTTTGTCGTTCATTAAAAATTTACGCTATGAACGCGACACTATTGTTTTTGAGTGGGGTTGGTTTCCAGGAAATTCTTCTCATAGGTCTTTTTGTATTGGTCTTCTTCGGTGCGCGGAAAATACCTGAATTCATGAAGGGACTCGGAAAGGGTGTAAGGGAATTCAAGGACGCCGTGAAGGATGTGAAGAAGGAAGTGGAAGACGCTGGCAGGATCGAAGACGGCAAATAAGTGATTGAGACGTACGCCACATTTCGCGACATCAGAAACGATCTGTTGCGTGGCAAAGTCACTTGCCAGGAACTAGTCAGATTCTATCTCAAAAACATACGCGAAAAAAGCCATCTGAACGCCTTCCTCAGTGTTTATGAGGATGAAGCTTTAAGTGTGGCAGCACAGATTGACGAGAAAATCCGGAACGGAAAAGCTGGCCGCCTCGCTGGAATGGTGGTTGGTATCAAGGATGTTCTGGCTTACGAAAATCACCCCCTCCAGGCATCAAGCCGTATTCTCGACGGGTTTACATCCAAATTTAATGCTACTGCAGTCCAACGCTTGCTCGACGAAGACGCCATCATTATCGGTCGCCAAAATTGTGATGAGTTTGCAATGGGCTCATCCAATGAGAGCTCAGCTTTCGGCCCCGTCCTGAATGATGCCGACAACTCGCGCGTTCCCGGGGGGTCTTCCGGTGGATCTGCTGTCGCTGTGCAGGCAGAAATGTGTCACATTTCCCTCGGATCAGATACCGGAGGCTCAGTACGCCAGCCGGCGGCATTTTGCGGTGTAATCGGCCTTAAACCAACGTATTCACGCATTTCGCGATATGGGCTCATCGCCTACGGTTCATCATTTGACTGCATCGGGATATTTGGCAAATCTGTTGAGGATGTCGCCTTAGTGCTTGAAATCATCTCCGGTCCGGACGAGGAGGATAGTACGGTCTCAAGGCAAAGTGTTCCTGCGTATTCACAGGAACTTGAAGCCCCGGGAGACAGGCGTTATAAAATCGCGTACGTCAGGGAAATTGACGAGAGCGAGGGGCTGCAGCCGGAGATCGTTGATGCGATCAAAGGCAAACTCGGGCAGCTTCGTAACGCAGGACATTCCGTTGAAGTAATTGATTTTCCATTGCAGGAGTATGTTCTGCCCACGTATTACATCCTTGCCACCGCTGAGGCGAGCTCAAACTTGTCTAGATTTGATGGCGCAAGATTCGGACATCGTTCAGAGAAGGCAACAGACCTGATTTCCATGTACAAGAAGAGCCGGTCAGAGGGATTCGGCAAAGAGGTTCAGCGACGCATTTTGTTGGGTACTTTCGTGCTAAGTGCGAGTTATTATGACGCGTACTACACCAAGGCTCAGAAGGTCCGGCGCATGATTCGCGAGCAAACCAAGCAAATTCTTGGTAAATTTGATTTCATCGTTATGCCGATTACGCCAACGACAGCGTTTAAGCTAGGTGAGCACTCTGAAAATCCGCTCGAGATGTATCTGGCAGATCTTTTCTCTGTTCAGGCGAATGTGGCAGGCGTACCTGCAATTGCACTTCCATGCGGTACCGATAGCCAGGGTTTGCCCATAGGGTTGCAGGTTATCGCGGACGATTTTGAGGAAGCCAAACTTTTGCATTTTTCGAAAGACCTAATAAAAGATTGAGATGAGGAAGGTATTTTTTCTTACGGCGTTAACCATTTTTTCCGTTGCAGCCTTTGCCCAGGAAGTTTCGGAAACAACGGTCATCGACTCGCTGGAAGTCGCCGTGGCCGAAGAAGAAATGCTGTATAAAACAGATACCGCCGACTTCGTTTACTATGCTCTTCCGACTGAGTTGGAATACATTCCCGGTGATGATCATCCTGCTCTCATCGCCGACCGACTTCGTTGTCTTGAGAAGAACATGCCGCTTCATTACAACGACAAGATCCATGCGTTCATAAACTACTTCACAATCCGTGACCGTGAGTACACCAAGATGGTTCTGCGGAGAAAGAATCTGTACTTCCCGCTTTTTGAAAAGTCTTTGGCAAAGTACAACCTGCCCGATGAACTGAAGTACCTGAGTATTATCGAATCCGGTCTTAACCCGCGCGCGGTATCGAGAGCACGCGCTGTGGGATTGTGGCAGTTCATGTCTGCAACCGGGAAATTCTATGGTCTTTCTAATGATCGCTATATCGACGAACGTATGGATCCGGAACTGTCTACCGATGCCGCATGCCGTTACCTTCGCGATCTTTATGGAATGTTCAAAGATTGGGAGCTTGCGCTCGCTGCTTATAACACAGGACCAGGAAACGTGAAGAAGGCGATTCGCAGATCAGGGTATAAGAAGACATTCTGGGAAATTTATCCGTTCCTGCCGCGCGAAACCCGTGCCTACGTACCTCAGTTTGTAGCGATGATCTATACGATGAATTACCTGGATGAACACAACTTCATCGAAGGTGGTGAGGAACTCCCCGTTGTCGCCGATACCCTGCATATTACCAAGCCCTTGCATTTTGAGACGTTTGCTGCATTGACGGGAAGCTGCGTAGAGGATATTCAGAAACTTAATCCCTCGGTTCTGCACGCTGCGGTGCCGGTATCCGGTAAACCCTATGTGCTCAAAGTCCCCGCCACAGCGAAGGAGCGTCTTTTCGAAGAACGATTCGCGATTCTTGACTCAGCTGCCCAAAAAGGAAAGAAGGAAATCGAGGTGATTGCAAAAAAATATGAACATATCCAGGAACAGAATCGGATTGTGTACAAGGTTCGCAGCGGTGATGTTCTGGGAAGTATTGCCATCAGGCACCGGGTTACCGTTTCCGAGATCAAGCGATGGAACAATCTGAAAAGCAACATGATCCGCGAGGGTCAGCGGCTGACTATCTATTCCAGAGGCGGCGGGCCAAAGGCAACCACTACTGCAACGGCATCATCGACAAAACAAGCAGAGCCTCAGCCGATAACATCAGGGCAGACGTACATTGTCCAACCCGGTGACACGCTCTGGACGATTTCCCGGAAGTATCAGGGGCTGACCATTGAGAAGTTGAAAAGTCTCAATAATCTGGAAAGCAACAAAATCCAGCCTGGACAAAAGCTTATTATCGGTATCTGATCGCCTGCCGGTAACGAGTATTCTTTATTTTTGATACCGAACACATATGCCGCCGTTTTGGTTATTCTGTGACCTATTAGCGGGCACGGCATTATAATTTTAAATTTTTCGGTATGCGGTTAATTCGGCTCTTCAGTGTTATCACCATTTTTCTTTACGGCTGCTCGGGTGAGAGCAACCCTGAATAC
The DNA here is from genome assembly GCA_023417955.1 of Bacteroidota bacterium. Classification (GTDB taxonomy): domain Bacteria; phylum Bacteroidota; class Bacteroidia; order Cytophagales; family Cyclobacteriaceae; genus Ohtaekwangia. Next base: position 1,630 of record JAEZDW010000278.1, on the reverse strand, counting down.
ATGCAGCGGGCAAACGGGAAACCGGGCGATGTGCTGATCGTTATGGACTCCGTACAATGGAATGGTCCTGTGGGGGATGAAGTACGCCGCGTATTCCACGCCGAAGTTCCGGGACTACCGCAAAGCGAGCCCATGTTCAACACGATCTGGATTCACCCAAGCAAAGGGATTACTATGCTGACGAAGATGCGGAATCTCGTTTACGTATTTACCCTTGATCAAAATACATCTGGTTCCCGAATTCTCAGGCAACAATTTTCCGAAGAAACCCTGAATCGCATTAGAAGCGATTCTTCCTTTTCATTAGCTACCAAAACCAATGAATACGCGCGCGGTCAGGAGGTGATGTATTTGTTCAGCCGGACTGAAACCGAAATGATGGAATACCTCAGCGAAAACAAGCAGGCTATTCTTGATTACTTCAACCGAAAGGAGCGTGAGCGGGTGACCCGCGAGATAATGACAACACACTCGACTAAGGGTGTTACCGCATTTCTGCGCGAGGAGCAACAAATTGAACTCAGTATTCCGGTAGGCTACCGGTTGGCAGACAAGACAAGTGAATTCGTGTGGCTGCGAAACATGACTGCTGACACCGATAAAGATGTATGGATCACGTGGAAGGCTTACAACAGTGAATATCAATTGTTGCCAGATTCCATTATCGCCTGGCGAAATGAGGCGTGCCAAAAGTATTTGTACGAAGATCCCGAGAATCCCCAGAGTTATCTGACAACCGAACAAGAGGATGCACGGGTTCAAGCCCGCCAGACACGACTCAATGGTAACTTTGCTATGGAGTTGCGTGGTTTATGGCGTACAAATCAGCGTACAATGGGTGGTCCATTCCTTGGATACGCGCTGGTTGACGAGCCGCGAGGCCTTTTGTATTATGTCGAAGGCTTCGCTTACGCGCCCGGAAAAGACAAGCGTGAAATGATGCGCGAACTGGAGACGATTCTATGGACGTTCAAGACCAGTGGTCAGATCAAAGAAAAATAACGACCACAGAATTGAATGCATGATTGCACTGATTAACTCGATTGAAACTCCTTCGAAAATTGTTTGCGTAAAAGCGATGATTTCTAATTTCTCAATTTATAATTTTTAATTGGGTTCATCTCTCCGCACACCCTTGGCCTACGCGCATTGAGATAGAAAAACCACCTCACGGAATTTGTACATTCAAGTTATCGTAAGACAGCCTTGCAGCTGGTTCTCAGTTACTCCAAACGTCGATAAAAATAGAGCTGGTAATCGGGTACTAATTCCGGATGTGCGATCTTGACGAGGTCTTGCAAGATCAGGTCGGGGCGGAGGTATCCAAGTTCGAGGTATTCGTTACCACTCCCGCTGCCCTTGCGCGCATCGTAGTTGTAAACTTTTCTCTCTTTGAATGCTTTGATTTTTGCATAGCGATGATCACCGGCGCGCAATTCTTCGATAGAACCAAACGGGCCGACCCCTATCCACAAGTCAGCGTTTCGTGCTTTCTCGTACACTGCTTCGAAACTGAGTTCCAGAAAACCCGTTGACGGATTTTCGCGCCACAGGTAATTGCAACCCGCATCGTTGAGTAATTCTGCTGCATAGTTTTTGCCTCCGGGCAGGAACCAGGCATCACCATAAA
>JAEZDW010000253.1 GCA_023417955.1 Bacteroidota bacterium | reverse complement strand
TTCGGCCAGCTTTTCATTCCCAAATTCTTCACCACGGCTGTCCTTCGCTTCCGTTATACCGTCCGTATACAGGACCATGATATCACCTGGCTGGTAGCGGAACTCGTTGGTTTCAATGAAGCTGCTGTAGCTCTTGATTCGAACCATACCCAGCGCGATACCCTTGTCTTTAAAAAACTCGGCCGTCCCCTTCGAAGAATCGTAATACAGCACAGGGCAATGGCCCGCCCTCGCGTACCGAACGATCTTATCCACATTGTCGATGCAGAAGTAGGTGGCTGAAATAAATGACCCGCGTTCCAGACACGAAACCAGTGCCTGATTCGATCGCGTCATGAATTCGCTTGGTTCAATATCATTTTGGGCCAGACTGTGGAAAATCCCTTTCATTTGGGACATATGGAATGCGGCCGTTGTTCCTTTTCCCGACACATCTGCAATAATCAGTGCAATAAGACGGGCGCTTATTCGATGCGTATCATAATAGTCGCCACCCACTTCGTCGGCCGACTCTGAGAAGCCGGCAACCTCGAAGTCGTCATCCTGATCCAAATTCGTGGGCAGCAGGCTTTTTTGAACCGTTTTGGCAATTTTCAATTCCTCCTTGTAACGCTCATTTTGAAGCGCCTCCTCCATCAATCTGAAATTTTCAATGGAAATGCCCGCCTGATTTGCGAAGGTGGATACGATCTTAGTCATTTCCCTATTGAAGCCCTCCGGCAATTCCTTCAACAAAGCCAGTGTACCGATGTTTTCGCCTTTGACGTAAATCGGAAACGCGAGTATCGACCTAAAGCGACTCCCTTTGAGCAACGCGAGGTGTTTGCTGAGATTTTTGGTCTTGTCCGACCCTTGATCGAGCACCCCCTTAATGTTGAGATGCCTGAGATGCTCAGTGATTTCAACCGCTTCCCGCTCCGAGGTTTTATAGGTAAAAAACTTGTTTCCTTCGGGTTGACCGTGAATTTCCAGCCAGGCCGCATCGGCAAAGACGGTACTGACTGAAGCTTCGAGCAAGATGTTGTATACGCTCTCCTCGTTCTGTTCGGTCTGGATTGACTGGCTAATCCGTTGAAAATTGACAACCTCCTCCAGCTTTTGCTCAAACACCGACGTTGTCGGGAGATTGAACAGGATCACCAAAAACGAGAATGCACTGTAAATCGCGACGAAGATGATCAGCGTCTGAATGAAAAGGTGGCCTTTGTAATCTGTAAAGTAGGGTGTCAGCGCCCTTAATTCTTCAACTGATTTTGAGTTGATGAACAGAATGTAAAGCAGGTAAAAAACGGTAAGGAGGAGTAGGAGAAGACTTGTCCATTTCTGCCGGAAATTCAGGTACGCGACCCATTTCATATTTCCCGACAGGATCACGCCTGTCAATACAAGAATGCCCAGCACAACTCCGAAAAGCCAGTTTATGTGTGGGAATCCAAACGTGTTGTACAACAGCGTAAGAAGCAGGCCCACTTCAAAGAAGGTCCACAGGCGCAGCAGCCATTTCGATTTTTGATATAAAATCAGGCGCTTCCAGGCAGTGAACGCCATAGTCAGGAACCCGAGCATCAGCCCGAGGTTAATCAGGTAGATAAAATCCCGGAAAACAGGAAGGCTTGTAAGGCGCGTATCACCCATCAGCGATTCGAACAGCCAAACGCTAAGAGAAATCACGGTAGCAACGAGGCCGGTTGCAAAGACGCGCCATAGCAGGTCGATGAAGTTCAGAATCTCATCGCGTTCAATCTTCAGCTTATAGTAGTAGAAAACGGAAAGAATGAACAGGTTGAGCAGGAGATCGGGAATCCAATGGGGTACTTCCTGTTTTACATTTCCCGTTGAGGCGGTGAATACGATAGAAATGTCCGTGAATACAAGAGCCAACCAGGTTAACACCCCGACAGTAAAAAGGAGACGAATTATGGCCTTTGTCCTCACAAAGATTGATCAATGAATCAAAAAAATAGGCCAATCGCGCGATTGGCCTACAATAATAGGAATATTGACACAAAATCGAATAGCGGGGTCTTACTTGCGGCTGTAGTTGGGCGCCTCCCGTGTGATCGTTACGTCGTGAGGATGGCTTTCTACCACACCTGCAGACGTGATCTTGACAAAACGCGCTTCCTTCAGCTTTTCAATATTTGGCGCGCCACAATAGCCCATACCTGCTTTCAGGCCGCCAACCATCTGGTATAATACTTCTGACACAAGGCCTTTATAGGGTACCCTGCCAGAAATACCTTCCGGTACGAGTTTCTTAACGTCGTCTTCTACATCCTGGAAGTATCGATCCTTTGAACCCGTTTCCATGGCTTCAAGAGACCCCATCCCGCGGTACGTCTTGAATTTCCGGCCTTCGTAGATGATTACCTGTCCGGGTGCTTCTTCTGTTCCGGCAAGCAGTGAGCCAATCATGATGCAATCCGCGCCGGCGGCAATCGCCTTCACGAGGTCGCCCGAGAAGCGTATCCCCCCATCGGCAATGATTTTCACATTTGATCCCTTCAATGCTTTGGCAGCTTCATAGACTGCGGAAAGCTGCGGTAATCCCACACCTGCCACAACACGGGTTGTACAAATACTCCCGGGACCAACACCAACCTTAACGGTATCCGCTCCTGCTTTTGCCAGGGCGAGGGCTGCTTCACCGGTAGCAATGTTCCCCGCAACAAGATCTATTTCGGGATACTTTGCCTTTACGCTTTTTGTCGCGTTGAGCACGTTTACCTGGTGTCCGTGCGCGGTATCGATGCTTATCACATCTACACCTGCTGCCTTCAACGCTTCTATTCGTTCAAGAATGTCGGGCGTGACTCCAATGGCGGCACCAACGCGAAGCCTTCCGTACTTGTCCTGGCACGCATTGGGTTTATTCTTTTTCTTTTGAATGTCTTTGAACGTGATAAGTCCTGTGAGCTTGCCCTGCTTATCGACGATTGGCAGTTTTTCAATCTTGTATTTCTTAAGCGTGCCTTCTGCCTGATCGAGCGTGATACCTTCAGAAGCCGTTACAAGATTCTCCCGCGTCATGATGTTCTCGACGGGCACGTCCATGTCTTTTTGAAAACGGAGGTCGCGGTTGGTAATAATGCCAACGAGTTTGCCATTTGAATCGACTACGGGAATTCCGCCGATGCGATACTCACGCATAATTTTCTCGGCATCGCGGACGGTTGAATGAACCTCAAGCGTAATCGGGTCGAGTATCATTCCGCTTTGGGATCGCTTCACCTTCCGAACCTGTTCGGCTTGTTGCTCGATCTTCATGTTTTTGTGAATGAATCCCAATCCCCCCTCAAGCGCTATGCTGATGGCAAGGTCTGCCTCAGTGACAGTATCCATCGCAGCGGATACGATAGGGATGTTTAGCTTAATATTTGGAGTGAGATAACAGGAGGTGTCTGTTTCCCGGGGGACTACTTCGGAGTATGCAGGGACGAGCAGTACGTCGTCGTAGGTGAGGGCTTCAAAAAGGAATTTGGATGTATCGAGCGACATGGCAAATAATATTAGGATTCATTATTTGCCGGGCAAAGGTAAACTTTCCCCTTCAAATTAACCAATTTCATCACGTTCTCCCGAAAAAATATTCTATTGCACTGGTTGACTGCATATTAGTTTCAGGTTGTATCCAGGCACATCGCAGCCGCGTCAAACAGATTCGTGGGAAGGTTGTGCGCTTTCCGGCGGAATTCTAACTTTACCACGTTTGTGTCAGCAAATTCAATCTGTCTTTCATGAAGAATTTTTTACTTCCTCTCCTGTGCCTGCTGCTTGCAGTTCCTGTCTTTGGTCAGGTTCAATCCGGAAAGGCTTCCTTTTACGCCGACAAGTTTGAAGGCTCAAAGACAGCGAGCGGAGAAAAGTACAGGAAAAACAAAATGACTGCAGCTCACAAGACGCTGCCTTTCGGAACGAAGGTCAAAGTAACAAACCTGGGCAATAACGAAACCGTTGTTGTTGTCATCAATGATCGGGGTCCGTTTGTGGAGGGAAGGGTCATAGACCTTTCGAGGGCAGCAGCTGAGAAACTGCGTTTTGTGAATCAGGGCATCGCCGACGTCTCCATTGAAGTAGTCGATCCCGGTGACGGGAAAACCAAACCATCGGAAATCAGAATTGATAACGTCGCCGTTGAAGACAAAGAGTTTTACAACTTCCGTGTCGAAAGAAAGCGACCTGGTGGTTTTGGCGTTCAGATTGGAAACTATCAGGAACTCGTAAACCTCATGCGCATTGCGGAAAACCTCAAGCAGTCGTACAAAAAGGAAGTCACAGTTCAGGTAAAAGTCCTCAATGGTATTAAGTATTATGGACTGATCCTCGGAGACTTCAGCACCAGAGTAAAGGCCGAACAGTTTCGTGCCGAAATCAAACAAAAGTATCCGGATGCCTTCATCGTCGAGTTCAGCCGGATGTAAAAACGATCCGGGTACCTCGGGAAGGTAGCGTTCATGGAATGGCTTGGTTACATCTTCTCCATATTGATCGGGCTGATACTCGGCCTGATAGGGGGAGGCGGGTCTATTCTTTCAATCCCGATACTGGTTTACATCTTTCATATTGATGCTGTAACTGCATCTGCTTATTCACTTTTCATTGTTGGTATGACAAGTCTCACCGGTGCCATACCTAAATACAAAGATCACCTCGTTGATCTGAAAACAGGACTACTCTTTGGTATCCCTTCTATCCTCACAATATTCAGTACACGAAAGTGGATCATACCGGCTATACCGGATATTATTTTGCAGACTGATTTTCTCGTCGTTCCAAAGCGCGTCCTGATCCTGGGCGTGTTCGCATTACTGATGATCACGGCATCAACAACGATGATCAGAAACGTTTCGCGTTTTACTAAAGACGATCATCGCTTCAATATTCTGCTGTTAATTGTCCAGGGAGTATTAATCGGTTTCCTTACGGGATTTGTAGGAGCCGGTGGAGGGTTTCTCATTATACCAGCTTTGGTTCTTCTGACGGGGCTGCCTTTCAAGACGGCAGTAGGCACATCGTTGTTTATTATTGCAATTAATTCACTGCTTGGATTTCTCGGCGATGTATTAAACTACGCTATTGAATGGCGTTTTCTCCTTACCATTACCGCGCTTGCAATTCTTGGGATTCTGATCGGGCACCGGTTTTCGGGAATGGTATCAGCAAGTCATCTCAGACGTGGCTTCGGATGGTTCGTGCTTGCTACAGGTGTCTATATTCTGATCAGGGAATTCGCCGCGATCGTTTAAGCGCCGATGGAAGCGATCAGTTCGGCGGCCGCGCGTTCCGCAGATATCAACGCCCCGTTTACTGTTCCCGCGTCGCCGGAGAAATCAGTTGCCTCACCTGCAAAGAAAACTTTATTCTGCATCGGTTTGGATAGCGCCTCACGGTCGGCATTCGTTCCTCCCGGTTTAAGATATGACATACTCCCTTTGATGAACGGCTCTTTGCCCCAGTCCTGAATAGCTGCAATAAACTTATCTTCAATCGGATCGCGACGTACATCTGCCGTAGCGCTGTTATCAAACATTTGATCTAGGTCCTGTAAGATGAGCGGAATCGCGTCATAACCAAGTGGTGATAACTCTTCAGCTTTTTCACCGGACACCGTCACCTGTATTGTACGCGGAACTTCGCCGCGTCCGACGGCAGCGTTGAAATATTCTGGTATTTCACCACCGTAAATACTCCGGAAGTGATCGCCCCAAAAGTTTCTTCTGAAGTCGATGGCATACCGGATCGCAGCATCCATATCAATTTTACCCAATGCATTTTGTTTGGACGCAGGCAACGCGGGGCTGAATGTCACATCGCCGGCTTTGAGAACGGATACCGGTACCGTTACAATTACCTTGTCTACCTCAGTGGAGAATGGTTGTGTCGAACCGCTTGTAACGACTTCACCTGACAGGACCACTTTCTCACCTGAGTAATCGATGTTCTTTATGATGGTATTCAGTTGGGTCTTTTCGGAACCGCGGATAAAGCCTTCAATAAGCACATCGGCCATGGGAGCATTTGACAGGAGAATGACATTGTCGTTTCGCTGTCTCAGGTTTACACTCTCGGCGATTCCACCCATACCAAGGCGTGTATTCGAAGTGCCATGCAGATTTGAGACGAGGCCGCTGAGAAATGGATACCGGGAAGCTGGTACGCCGGCAGATTGCGCTGCCTGAAGTACAGTGCCTGAAGCTCCCGCATTGGCTCCGAGATTCTGAATGAAATTATGCGCTGCCGCGAAGTCTGCATCAGCCAGGGCAGTTTCAAGATCGACCAGCGAGTCGTTTACCCAATAGAGTATGTCCGGGTCGCTTATTGGTATCGTTGTAAACTTTTCCTTTTGAATCAGGTTTGCCCATATCGAGTCATCCCCGAAGATTCTGTCGGCCCCAAGTTCTACGGGGAAATCGCTGGATACTTTGCTGTGCGGATTGAGCCACAGAGAATCCGACGGTTTTTCAAACGGACGTAAGGTCTTCACGCGTCCTCCGATCTTGTCAGATGCTTCGTATACCACTACGTTCAAACCTTTTGAAAGCAGATAGTCGGCGGCATAAAGTCCGGCTGCCCCTGCACCAATGACCGCGATCTTCCCTTTGTAGAGGATTTCCGGGCGCGCAGGTTCATCGTCACAGGACGAAATCCATGGGAGAACTACTCCAGCCGAGAGGCCTGCTCCAATATGTTTAAGGGCACTTCTTCGTTTCACGGGGTCAGGGGTCGCGAATAATAAATAGTCAAAGATCAAAAAGTGTAACCGGTCCTGCTAAGATAATCAGATCAATGGAATCCTGGAGCGGTTGAACGCTTCCCAGCCGGCGGCTGGGTGTCACTTTTTAGCCATTTTCGTTTGTTTTCGCCAAGGTTATATGGATTTTCACCCATATGAACGCAGTTCCTGCACCACATATCAAGCGCGTGGTAATTATAGGCCCCGAATGCACCGGAAAGTCGGATCTGTCCGAGTTTCTGGCATCCCACTACAATACACAGTGGGCACCGGAATACGCCCGTGGTTACCTGGGGAACCTGGTCAGGCCCTATAATCAGGATGACCTTACCACCATCGCTCATGGTCAGCTCCGCATCGAGGATGAATTTGCACGGAGTGCCAACGGCGTGCTGTTTTGCGACACGAACCTTTATGTTATCAAGATCTGGAGTCAGGTCAAGTACGGAGAAGTCAACCCTGAGATCCTGTCACTCATCGAAAAACGAAACTACGACCTCTACTTACTTACAAACATTGACATTCCGTGGGAAGACGACCCTCAGCGGGAGCATCCGGACAAACGTGAAGAGTTATTCGAAATGTATCTCACCGAAATGAAGAATCAATCTGTACCCTTTGTTCAAATTCGGGGTGAACGGCAGGAGCGTCGTGAAACCGCAATTCGCGCTGTAGACGAGATGGTCGTTAGTGCATCATGAGTTTTCATAAAATCTGCAATCATCATCGCAGCTCCGTTGTTATTAACTTTGCGCTCACATGTATCTTTGCTTCCAAAGGTCAGAGCCGGTCTTCCGGGAAGAACCTGAGTTATTAAGAGAAACATGACATTCAACGAAATATCCATCAATACCCCGGCGCTGCTTTTTCCGGCGATTACGCTGCTGATGCTGGCCTACACGAATCGATTTCTCGCCCTTGCTACGCTCATCAGGAACCTACATGCAAAATATCGCCAGATGCACGAGAACCGCGAAATTGTGCGAGACCAGATAAAAAACTTGCGGACGCGTCTGGATCTTGTCAGACGAATGCAAGCTTACGGTATCGTTAGTTTTTTCTGTTGCGTGCTGTGCATGCTTACAATTTTTTTCGAATACAATGCCCTGGCTTTTGCCATATTCGGGCTCAGTCTTGTGTTTTTGTTGATTAGTCTTGTTCTGTCACTACGTGAAATTCTTATCAGTACAAAAGCGCTGGAACTGGAACTTCACGATATGGAGACCGAATAACACCCTAAGAAATCAGGTAAAGACGCTGTCAATGTGACTGTCGTTTCCGTTAAAAACTTACGTGACTGATCTCACACCGTTCGTTTGACGATTTTCGCCTGCGTTAATCTCTAATTTCACCAGTCGAAATCGCAAACTAACAATGCACATGACAGCAACACGAGTTTTTCTGATCATCATGTTCCTGAGTTGTTTCACAATTCACCTGCAGGCACAAACCATTAATGCATCGTGGAAACAGGATCTTCAAAATGCACTCACTGAATTTGTCAATTGCAAAAATGCAGGCAACGACGAATGCAGCTCCCTGGCCGGCGAGTCGCTAAAAAAAGTTTATAACATCAACGACTTCTACTCATCATCCAAGAAGCGATACATGGCAGCATCAGAGATTTCATCTTTCGTTAAGGAAAATGAAAAATGGACGGAGCTTGGACCATCGTTTGACCAATCGGTGCTTGAATCGGCTCAGCAGAATGCAAACAATAAGAAGGCTGTCGTCGCTGTTTACCAGGATGAAAGCGGACTTGGCCACGTGGCGCTTATTGTTCCGGGATCGCTTACAC
>JAEZDW010000222.1 GCA_023417955.1 Bacteroidota bacterium | reverse complement strand
TCTCATAAGTCCCCTGCCTTGCCCATAAGCCAGCCGGTTTATGGAATGCTCACAACGACAGGCAAGCAACAAAGTTCGAGCGATAGCAAGCTTTGTTAGTTGAAATCAGATCATTCGGCTGAAATGCCGGGTCTTTGCGTTCGATTCGGCGATGAATGTTTACCGCTTTGATCGGGACAGGAATCTTTATTAGTTCATCAAAAACAAAAAACTATGGCAGAAAGAGTATATACACCGGTTTGGCATAAATACAGACCTGCAATCCTACGGTTAATGCTGGATGCATCGGAGGAGCCGCAAAACTATCAGCTCTATCCGCACGAGTTTCGCGCACTTAATTCCCGTCAGAAAGGCGGCTACAATTTCACATTGCAGATAGCGAATGGAAAGGCAATTAATCAGATAAAGGATTCTGATGCTGCCCAGGACTTGCTTTCAGTTCTTCAGCAATCACCAAAAGGTGCTGAACTTATTGGCAAGGATTCATTCGAAATTACAATGGATAAACAATTCATGTTACACGTAAATAAGTTGAGTTAATTTCCGGTTCACAAACATCACATGGCAAAATCACAGGCAACATTCAGTAAAAAAGAAAAAGAAAAGAAAAGACTTCAAAAGAGGAAAGAAAAAGAAGAACGTCTTGCCGAAAGAAGGGCTAACGCCAAAGAAGGCAAGTCTCTTGAAGACATGCTCGCGTACGTCGACGAGAATGGCAATCTTACAACTGTCCCGCCCGACCCGTCTAAGAAGCGCGCGATTAAAGAAGAAGATATCGACCTGGGTTCAAGAAACCGGGAAGGTGCAACGCCCATTACCGTGCGTACCGGAAGGGTCATGTTCTTCAATGATTCGAAGGGATACGGATTTATCAAGGACGAGAATTCCGGAGAAAGCATATTTGTTCATAGCAAGGTTCTATCGTTCGAGCTCCGTGATAATGATCGCGTGACTTTCGAAACTGAAAAGAGCCCCAAAGGCCTGAGTGCTGTCAATGTGAAAAAAGTCTGACCCTTACTGCGAATACACAGGAAAACCCGGTGATTTTTCACCGGGCTTTCTTTTTTAAGGCATTTGACGCTGACCTGAATAGTCTTAAAATTGAGAAGGAAACCAGACTCCAACACTGAAAACCATGACTTCCAGCTTCTCAAAATGCTTTATTGTCCTGATCGGGATATTCGCAGCCGGATGCGGTTCTGCAGACGATTCACCATCGACGCCAGATCCCGTCACGGACAACTTTTATTTTGGAGCCGACCTGTCTTACGTAAACCAGATTCTCGATCACAACGGCGTGTACCGTGAAGACGGAGCTGTTAAAGATCCGTATAAGATTTTCAGCGACAATGGAACAAACCTCGTTCGCCTGAGGATTTGGCACAATCCGGTCTGGACAAAAGAAGTGTACGACGGTAGTGGAACGCAACTCTATAATGATCTGGCCGATGTGGAGAAGGCGATTGCCAAGAGCAAAGCTGAAGGGATGAAGGTGCTGCTGGATTTTCACTATTCTGATACGTGGGCAGATCCGGGGAAGCAGCACGTTCCTGACGCGTGGACTGATATCGAAACAATTGACGTGCTGGAGGATTCAGTGTATGAATACACACTGCGCACATTAAGCCGGCTTCGAGTGAAAGATTTGTTGCCGGAATTCGTGCAAATCGGGAATGAGACGAACTGCGGGATGCTGTTTACCGATGCGCCAGCCGCCTTTCCTAAGTTGAATGTATGCGACGATAATTGGGAAAACATGGGTGCCGTTGTTAACGCAGGAATCAAAGCCGCGAGACAGGCTGCTAATGATGGTAAAACCGACATTAAGATCATCCTGCACGTTGCCGATCCCAAAAATGTCGGGTGGTGGTTTGATAATCTCACTTCCAAAGGCAGCGTGTCTGATTTTGATATCGTCGGGTTTTCCTACTATCCCCTCTGGCATACAACGGTGCCGCTGGATCAGATTGACGAAACCGTTAGTTCTTTCAAAGGCCGGTACGGCAAAGATGTAATGATCCTAGAAACTGCATATCCGTGGACATCCGAGGCGGCTGACGAGTATAATAACGCGTTCAGTGAACTGACGCCGCTGACGGGCTTTCCTTTTACGCAACAAGGTCAATATGAATTCCTCGTACGACTTACGCAGGAGGTTCGCCGCGGCGAAGGAATCGGCGTTATCTACTGGGAGCCCGCCTGGATTACCTCCGGGGTTAAGGATCTATGGGGCACTGGTTCGTCGTGGGAAAACAACACCTTCTTCGATTTCGATGGCCAGCGGCACAAAGGTATGGCGTTCATGAAGTTTGATTATTAAAACGTTGACCGCTTTTTTACGCTGCAGCGCGTTTCAATTTTTCGGAAATGTTTACATCAGGTTTATAACCTTACATTGAGTTTACATCAAGTCGCAATTGATTTAACTCAGCTGCCCGTCAGTACCTCTTCCACCCGATCGATTAATCGTCTTTTTAAGCCGAAAAACCTGGTCGCTATCTGCAGGCATGATCAGTTAGTCCCCGGCGAATAAAACCACCTGTCGCAACAAGGAAAATTTACGCGAACTAAGTTTTCTGAATATTGCAACGGTTGGGTTGAGCGCACGACGTTGCCGAACTCATTTCATTTTCATTGTTCCTTACGAGTGAGCCATTGCCACATATTTGAACCGTTGTGTTTTGCATTCGGTCCGCATCTTTGTGGCCGCGATTGAAACGACGTTGGTAACTGATCACTACCTCTCAATCAATCGTAATGGTTTAATGATAACAGCGGCTACGCTGATAACGAACAAATAAACTTATGAAGAAACTCACCTTTTTAGTGGTCGTCACGCTGATACTATCAGCAGTGGCATCACAGGTAAGCGCTCAGCTTACATTTAAAACGACATCACCCTCTACTATTGCCTATTACGAGTATTTGCCTTCCGACTATAATTCGAATTCAAACAAGTACCCTATCGTGATTTTCCTTCACGGAATCGGAGAGCGCGGTCCCAATACAACTGACAAGAAAGTTTTGGGTGACAATATTCAGAAAGTCGCAAAAATCGGTCCTCCGAAGTTTGCCAAGAGCGGTACGAAGTTTCCCTTTATCATGATAGCGCCTCAGCTCAAGAGCAACTATGGAAACTGGCCAACGGCTTATGTGATGGAGGTTCTCAATCATGTGAAGAAAAGTCTTCGGATTGATGAAAAAAGAATTTACATCTCAGGTCTCAGCCTCGGTGGAGGAGGCGCATGGACGATGGCGCAGGATTACCCTCAACTGTTTGCTGCGGTGGTGCCGGTTTGCGGCGGATATAATAACCAATCCAAAGCGGCAAACATTGGTAAGGAGAATATCCCGGTATGGGCATCTCATGGTGATCTCGATAACGTCGTAGGCGTTGGCAAGACGGTGAACATGGTGAAAGCAATCAATGCGACAAAACCAGCACCAACACCGTTGGCCAAGATAACGATCTACAAAGGTGTTAAGCACAACGCGTGGGATTATGCGTACCGCGTTGACAATTCCCTCCATAAACCCAATGTGTACGATTGGATGCTTGCACAAACTAATAAGAAGAACGCGGGGAACAGCATCCCGACTGCAAACGCTGGTGGTGACCAGACAAAATACCTTTCTTCTACCAATACAACGACTATTAATGGTTCAGGAACGGATTCAGACGGAAGCATCACCAAATACACGTGGACCAAGTTATCCGGACCGGCAGCAACGCTCAGCGGTAATACAACGGCCAAGCTCAAAGTAAGTGGTCTGAAGGAAGGAACGTATTACTTCCGTCTCCAGGTAACGGATGATAAAGGCAACACGGATTCTGACTACGTGCGAGTTATTGTTAAGAAATAGAAATCAAACCTTTTTAATACCAGGAATTTATGAATATGAAATTAAGAAAATCATTTCTGACCAGGGCCATGGTGGCGTGTGCCATTGTCATTGCGGGATTCAGTTGTACCACTGAGGACGAGTTTTTTGAACAAAGTTCTCCGGTTCAGGAGTCAGCTTCCCTCTTTGAAGAAGAAGCCGATGTGACCAGCATAACACTTGAAGGTATCTACACTGAGTTTTCTGAAAGCGTCGACTGTGCGACGTGTACCTATACGGTTCCAGTGGATGTGAAGACAGTAGACGGCACTAAGCTGGGCATCAAACCGGGAAGCGTCGTTTGTATCTCGGGCAAAAGAAAAGCTGGTGAGATTGAGTTCGTGAATATGATCGGCACAGAACAGAAGCCGATCATCATTGGCAACTGTGAAGAATAAATCATTGTGCCTTTAAAGCAGAAACCCTGATCGTTGAGGTCAGGGTTTTTTATTTTTGGATGTTTATCGTCTCATATACTCCGAATTATCGGGTGTTATTTCCCTGAGGCTGCCGCGTACTTTTTCAGGATCTCGTTCATAGCGAAAGTATCGCCGGCTCGGGTATTGTTTCATCAGAACCTGATTACGCTCACCAAGATCAAGCGCATATAGCACGTCGTTGCGATATTGTTTGTCATTCCGGTTGAGATTCTCTGCATCCATCGGGCGGATCACCCCGGTTGGTGAAGCGATAAAGACAATAGCCTTGTGAATATTCTTTTTGGCAACCTGGTGGTAAATATCCATTCGCTCGTGAACTACCCGATTTTCGCGCGCAGAAATCACCGGGATACGCACAACGGCGTAGATAATGCCGATAATGAAAAGTACCCGAGTCCAGCGTGCGCTTCTCATCGCACGTGCCGCCGTGAAGACGACAAGGAATGGGAATGCTTCGAAATAAAACCTTGGTCCGTACTGATTGCCTCCATATGAATAGTACAGGGTATAGCCTGTCATAAGAATCACAAAGAAGAAATCTTCAGGACGACTGCGCATTCCGTCCCTGGACTTAATAAGGAGAAGGAAATAAAGTAACAACATGTGCGGTGAGACCCAATAGACAAACATTGACAGGCGCTTTAGAATGTGCTTGATACCAAGTGCCAACGTGTGGTCGCCGTAAAAACCCAGCTTTTCTTCAGGGAAGGCCCAGACTGTGACTGGTAGCAGGATGCTTCCGGTCGTTGATGCGTTGTACCAGAAATAAAACGCAAGGCAGGGAAGTGCACCAATGGCAATTGCGATAACGGCCCTGACTGATTCCTTTTTATGGAGCCAGACTATCCATCCGTAAAAAGCGCCCAAAAGCAATACCGCTGTGTAAGGTCTTGTTATTGCAAGCATGCCGACGAAGAACCCTGCAAGCAACGCGCGCCAGAGTCTCCGGTCGTTGAAGTATAACAGGGTGAGATACATTGCCAATACGAGGTGAAGAAATGAACTGGTGTGTGAGAAATACGATGCTGTATTAAAAAGAAAGAATGATGATGTAGCCACAGCGAATGTTGACCATAACGCAATACGTTCATCGTGAATATGTCTGACGAGGTGATAAAAAAAGTACGTTGCCGTGATGGCGCAAGCGATGTTTACGAGAAATGGTGGAATTGCGAAAACGAAGGCGAGACTGAGAATGAGTGGCCACCCGGGAGGAAACCTGCTGATCCACTTGTTTTCTTTCTGGACGATGTGATCATATTCAAAGAACTCCGGATGTTGATGGACATCGCTCCAAAGTTTGCCGTGGCTGAAGTCCGATGCCTGAAAAATGTAGGCGTACTCGTCGGCGGAGTTTGGGAATTCTTTAAGAACAGACGTTGCAGTAATCCACGCGAAAGTTGCGCATACCATTAGAGTTATCGTCAGCGTTCGTTCGGGCTGCGCACATATAAGGTGCTCAAAACGATTGACT
>JAEZDW010000193.1 GCA_023417955.1 Bacteroidota bacterium | reverse complement strand
CTGTACGGAAATAGGTCGAGTTCCTTAAAGGCGTACAATAGGTCGGAAAAACCCGGTAGTTTTTGATAATTTCCCGCCGAAATTAAGTCGAGCTATGGGAAAGCCATTTACCATCGGAATTACCGGCGGCAGCGGTTCAGGAAAAACATTCTTTATCCGCAAGGTTGAGTCCTTTTTTGCTCCCGAAGAAATTACGCTCTTATCACAAGATCATTACTATCATCCCCGCGAGCGTCAGGTGACTGACAACAACGGTGTCAAGAACTTCGACCTGCCCGAAGCAATTGACCAGGATCTTTTCCTTGAAGACATCCGCCGGTTGAAGCGAGGTGAAACAGTGACAAAACTCGAATACACATTTAACAATCCGGCCGTTCAGCCAGCAACTCTGGAACTCAAACCCGCGCCTATCCTCATCGTTGAAGGATTGTTTATTTTTTCCTTTCCGGAAATTGAAAAAGAACTTGATCTCAAAATCTTTATCGAGGCCAAGGATTACGTAAAACTCTCACGCAGAATTATCCGCGACAACGAAGAGCGGGGCTACGACCTTGCTGATGTGCTTTATCGGTACCAGCATCATGTAATGCCGGTATATGAAAGTTTAATTGAGCCGCTCAAGCATCATGCAGATATTGTTATTCCAAACAACAAAAGCTTTGATCGCGCCCTGCAGGTGCTCGTCGATTCTATGAAAGCGCGGCTGAAATAAAAAGAGGGAGCCTCTCGACTCCCTCTCATTATCACCAAAAATGATGGTTTAGTTTAGGCAGTAACGGCCTTCTTAGGACGTTCAGCTACTTTTTCTTTCGCCTTATGATTTCCTTCAAAATCCAAGACAATAGGCGCTGCAACGAATACTGACGAGTAGGTTCCGACAGCAAACCCTACAAGCAACGCAAAGGAGAAACCTCTCAGCACTTCACCTCCGAACATCAGCAGAGCAACAACAACCAGAATTGTGGTTCCTGAAGTAATCAACGTACGGTTCAACGTGCTATTGATCGCATCATTAAAAATCTGCTTTCTGTCATGGGATGTACCAAGACCCAGATATTCCCTAACCCTGTCGTAAATAATAACTGTATCGTTGATCGAGTAACCGATTACTGTCAGGATGGCTGCAACAAAAACCTGATCGACCTCGAACGAAATTCCAAAGGCACGCGCAATACCAAAAGATGCAAAGACAAACAGCGCGTCGTGTGCAAGAGCGGCAATAGCACCTGCGCTGAATTGCCACTTGCGGAATCGTACCAGAATGTAAAGGAAGATCGCTGCAAGTGACAAGAGCGCCGCTGTCACGGCTGATGTTTTGATATCATCAGCCATTGTTGCACCGACTTTCGATGAACTCGAAATCATGAAGCTTGAGTCATCAAGCTCAGAAGCGTTGGAAACAAATTTGAGACCCGTGAAGTTCTCTATTCCACTAACGAGAGCTGCTTTTACGGTTTCATCTGCATCTTCAGAATCTTCGTTGATTAAGTAAGATGTCGTAACCTTTACGACGTTGTTACCGCCGTAGTTCTTAACCTCAGTTCCGACATTTTCAAAACTTTCCGCGAGAGCAACCTTCATATCCGTAGCGACAACTGGCTTGTTAAAACTTACGACGTAAGATCGTCCACCTTTGAAGTCGACACCGAAATTGAGTCCACCCTGAATAAATATCAGGATAAGTCCAATACCAATAATGACTGACGAAGCGATATACGCCATCTTGCGTTTGCTCAGGAAGTCGATATTGTATTGTGAAAGGTCGTAGCCTGAAATTGCTGTGGTGAACGTAATATTCGAGTCATCACCTTTTTTCGCGATTAGCCATTCAATCACAACTCTTGAGAGATACACAGCAGTAAAGAACGTCGTTGCAATACCCACCATAAGGGTAATAGCAAATCCTTTGATAGGACCTTGTCCGAACAGGGCCAACATCGCAGCCGTGAGGAACGTAGTGAGGTTGGAGTCAAAGATTGCCCAGAACGATTTTCTGTAACCCAGAGTAACCGCTTCGCGAAGGCGCTTCCCTGCGCGTCGCTCTTCCCGCGCACGTTCATAGATGATAACGTTCGCGTCGACAGCCATACCCATTGTAAGTACGATACCCGCGATTCCTGGCAGCGTCAATGCAGCATCAAGCTGTGCAAGGATTCCAAGGACGAAGAATACGTTGAATATAAGCGCGAAGTTCGCCACAGCACCTGATTTGCCATAGTACGCGACCATGAAAACAACAACCAAAACAAATCCGCAAACTATTGAGATAATCCCCTGGTTCTGCGCAGTTTTCCCGAGCGTCGGACCGATCATTACTTCTTCAACGATTTGAGTAGGGGCAGGGAGTGAACCTGCTTTGAGCACGTTTGCTAAATCGGTCGCTTCTTCCGTCGTAAAGTTCCCGGAGATGATTGAATTCCCGGTAGGGATTTCCTGATTTACAGACGGCGCCGAGTACACGGTGTTGTCCAGTACGATCGCTATTCTACCTTTAGGTGTTCTGCCTGAAACTTCTGCCGTCCATGCCTTCCAGATTCGTGTGCCATTCGCATTCATGTTCATGCTCACAGCGGGGTTTCCGCGTTCATCTATGTCTTTGCGGGCATCGGTAATTGCTTCACCGGTCAACTTCGGCTTACCCCCGCGAGGCATCTCAAGAAAGAAGAGGTCAAGTCCCTCGAAGCCGGATTGTGTTTCTGCTTTATTTGCCCAGTACACGCCGACGTTTCTAGGTAGCATTCCCCTGATTTCCGGTCTTCTAAAAATCGCATTGATTTTCGCAGTATCCTCTACGTTGTACCGGAAAGGCACCTGCGGATTGCTTAGCGCGAACAGCGGAGAGATGTTATTGGTTTGTAGTGAATCCAGTCCTCTGCCGGTTTGTGTTGTATCGCTTGCTACGTTTGTGCTGTCTCCGAGCAGGTCAGAAAGATTTCCCGTCTTTGCCTGAGTCTTGCTTGCGGAAGCGGCGCGTTGTTGCTCCTGCACAAGCCTCTGATTGATGCTAAGCAAAGCCGAGTTGAGAGTCGTTGGTTCAATAACATCCCAGAACTCAAGACGGGCTACGCCTTGGAGCAGCTTGCGTACACGTTGAGGATTATCGGCCCCTGGAATTTCGATTTGAATTCTTCCACCGGGGATTCTCTGAATGTTAGGTTGCGATGTTCCAAACTGATCGAGGCGGTTTCGAAGAATTGTAAACGAACGATCAACGGCACTTTCAATTTCTGACGCAATAACTGACTTAACAGCCTGGTCAGAATCGTTAGTCGCAATTTTTCCTTTGGTACTTGGATTCGCAAATATTGATGCGAGTCGTTTGTCGGGGTTCGCTGCTTTGAATGCATCAAAGAATAAATCCGCGAAATCTTTCTGGCTGTTGCGCTGTGCCTGACGTGCATTCCGCAAAGCTTTTTGGAACGTTGAGTCCTGGCTGTTTCCGCTGAGCACCTTTATAATATCCACAGGAGAAACCTCAAGTGTAACGTGCATACCACCCTGAAGGTCTAGACCGAGACCGAGTTCGTTGTCTTTTACTTCCTTGTATGTATAGTCCGTTCCAAATAAGCTATATACCGGGGTGTTCCAGACGGAGTCCAGATAGCGTTGCTTCTTATTTAGATCAACAATGCCATCCGCATCGGTGGCAAATTCAATAGCATCCTGGTTGATGCTTCGCGCTTTGAATGTGAATGACAGGTAATACAGGCAAAGTGCCGTAATTACTACCGTCAACACGATAACTAGTCCCTTGTTTTGCATAATAAATTTAAAATGATGATTTGACTGCCTGATTCAAGTATAGCCCTATGAAGGCCTGAGCGACTTGTCAGGGCGCATTTGGTGAAATGACAGCTCCGAGCAATGCAGAAAATAACTGCGTCAACGGAACGGCTACCGGATGCTCAAATGATGCCGCATCACGTGCTGTAAAGTCAAGTTCAAAGAGGCAGAATGCCTGATGTGTAAAGTGAATGACAACCGGAGCCGGGAGGCTGGAGACCGAAATTGTAACCTGTCTGCCAGGTATTTCGTTCTGCTGTGTTTGATCCGGTGACTCATCTCCGATTTCATTTTGAATAGTCTCGGAGGGGGCGATTGTTACTGAGAAAGATTGCGAGAAAATAACAGACAGCGCGACAATTAGTCCCGCAACGAGCGTCAGATATTTTCCAGTGTTACTTCTCATTATCTAAGGGATGCAAAAATAGGTAATGAATCCGACTTTTTACAATTGCCTGAAGGGAAGGAAGGGAATTATTTCAGGGCAAGGACCGACACTGGAGTGGCTAATCATAAATAAAAAAGCCCACGATTTCTCGTGGGCTTTCTAATTAAAGGTAGGCAACGTCCCGATAGCTATCGGGATACTCTCCTATCCCGATGTTATCGGGACAGTACCATCAGCGCTGACGGGCTTAACTACGCTGTTCGGAATGGGAAGATCCCG
>JAEZDW010000174.1 GCA_023417955.1 Bacteroidota bacterium | reverse complement strand
TGGGTGTATGCATATCCACCGTTAGGGCCGAATTCAAGGTAACGCATCTTATCGACTGCTGAAGTTTCTGGACTGCGAAATGCTGTGGGAACAATGGAACTATCTCCTTTGATGCGCCCCACGTACGCTTCCAATCCAAGCAGAAAAGAACCTGCTGATCGCTTTTGCACTTCGGTTTGTTGAAAGACGGCGCGGTAGGAGAATTTTTCATTATTCAATACATACTGAAAACTTCCCCCAATTGAACTGACGTATAAATCAGGTCGGATATAAAACTCTTCTCCAACGGGCGCCATCGATTTGTCGGGCAGGTAAAACCCCTTATACAATTGAAGCATAAAATCGATCACAAACCTGCGTCCATAGTTGTTAAGTTGCACATCAAGATCACGTGTTTCTCCGCGGGTAAGATTTGGTTTTAGTACACCAACCGCGATGTTAATGGTGGCAAACCGATACGACGCACCGAGGCCTGCACTAAATGTCTTGTTCGGACTGTATCGGACGCGATAATCCTTCTCTTTATTCGAGATGGTCATCTGGGTGTATTTACGGCTAACCAGAAAACGGCCAATGAGCATACCATCATAGGATCCTATATACGACGAGTCATATTGCGCGAGACACGAAAGAGCATCCGCGAACATTATGATAGCGATACATATCCACTTCGTCATGCGGTAAATAAAAAGAGCCGGCGTTGCGGCTCAGGTAGGTTGCTGATTGTATACTTTCTATTTGTCGGGTATGCGTTCCCCGTACGTATCGAACATGAACGTTAACATTTCATTCCCGTCTATGATTTCGATCTTGTATTCGCCCGTGAGCAGATGTCGGGTGATTACGCCATCCTCCCATCCTTTGTACTCGGGTGCCTGAAGCGTGCTCCTCAAGGTTGCAGGGAGCTGATCCGGATTTAGTTGATAGGAATTTTCTTCTGTAAATGTTTCCCTGTTGTTCAGAACAGGAATGTCATGACCGGGTGTAGCTGGCGTACGAGGGTCGTCTTCAGCTGTGGTTGTATCCTGGGATGAGCCACGCGCCAGTTCGTCCTGCGCCAGCAGAAGTCCGTTTGCTGCAAAAAAGAAAATAAGAGTGATAAAAAAATACTTTTTCATACCGGTACGCTTAAAAAAAGGATGCCACCTACATTTCATTGTTTCTCACAGCAGCTCTGTCTGATCGGGAAGATACCCGGCCACGTGATTTTCCGGATTCAGCATCTTTGCCTTTTACGCCAGTATCGTTCTCGTTGTATTTTGGAAGAAGACCATTGGCAATGGATGCAAGTGTTCCAACCCATCCCGGTGCAATTCCGTTTAATAACACTGCTGCTTTTGTTGTCAAGCCAAGAATTGCCTCGACTTCGCCATACTCAAGTGCGCGTATTACATTCTTTGCAGCGGAACTCACTGATTGCGACAGCAACGGAGCTGACCCGGAGATCTTGAACCATGCGTACTCAGCTTCGTGATTACCTTTCACGGTGATGTTGCGGGGACTGCCTGTGCGCATCAGGTTTGGCACGACTGTCGTTACATGAATATTCTTCTTTTTAAGTTCGGCATGCATGCCCTCTGATAGTCCTACAAGTGCAAACTTGCTGGCACTGTAAGGTAGTAAATGTGGTACAGCAATCTTTCCGCCGATAGACGTTATGTTGATGATCCTGCCACCACCCTGCTGCAGGAAATGCGGGAGCACGGCGTGCATCGTATAAAGTGCAGCCCAGAAGTTTGTATCCATCGCAGATTTGTAGTCGCTTATCTTCATTGCTTCCTGCGGCCCGACCTGTATGATGCCCGCGTTATTGATCAGCGCGTCAATTTGACCGAAGTGAGCCATCACTTGTTTAACAAGCGCATTCACCTCACGACGATTGGTCAGGTCAGCTTCGATCGCGATCACATCTCCGCCGAGGCTTTCCAATTCAACACGGGCTTTCTCCAACTGTTCCCCTGAACGCGCACAAATTGCAACCCGCGCTCCCCGGTGAACAAGTTGTCGGGCCAATTCAAGCCCTAAGCCACGTGACCCGCCTGTTATCAGAAAAACTTTTCCTTCAACTGAAAAGCGTGTGAGTGCTTTATAAACGGACATCGCAGCAAGAGCAAGTGCAAATCCGGCAGCTCCCCATTTGATTATTGAATTGAGCTGTGAATCGTTGTTACGTTTATTACCTGATTGCATAGTCATAAAGGTGTGCGGATTATTGATCTTCTGGACTTCTGGTATCATCGCTTCTGTCCCACGGCGCAATGTTTGTGTCGGCCTCTTCATCTCTTCTATAAGTATCTTCACGCGATTCATTGTCTTGCCGTTGTGCCGGACGCAAGTTGAGATCGCGGTACACCTGCGAGGGATCGCGGTACCGCTTTCCATCAGCATCAAAATGAAATATCCGGACAGTATCAATCCATGATTGTTCGGCAGGTGCCGGAGCATTGTAACGCATCGGCGATACAGGCTCTTCGTTACCGCGCGGGTTGAGGTAAGTCCCGGAGGTATTAGGCTGCGTAACCGGGAATGGTGTCGTCCGGGGTGCAAAACGGGGCGTCTGCCGCGGTCGTGTATTTTGATAACGAATTGACGGACTGGGACGAACCTGTGCAGGTGAACCCGTCTTGTCAGTGAGAAACGGGTCATCAACCTGTGCTGTCGCGAGCGCGAAGATTGCACAACAAAAGACAGTAAGCATTTGCTTTAACATGCGCTGAAATTTTATCCAAAAGGGTATAAAGTGATGCCATTAACTTCGAAACGGTCGGCTCAATAATGGAATTCGGCGTCCCAAATTTGTCCAGCCTGTCCGTTGCAGCGATTTTGAATGCACAGCCGCAAACGAAGTAGTTGCAGTACGGGCGCAGCTGGCACGATTCTTCACAAGTACGGCGGGCTGCTCGTCGCCCGACATTATGAAATTATGTGTCTTTGAAGATCACTACCCCGACCGGTTTATTTTTGAAAAGATATTCCAAAACCTGGCGTTTGAATCATACCAGATTTTCGACGGCCCGGAGGCCGGACTTAGGGTCGCCCGAAAGGAAGCGGTAGACATTGTTATCATTCCAGTACATTTCTGGGGCCCCAATTACGGACTGGAAATTCTTCGGCAATGGAAGGAACACGGTGTCAATCAGCCAATGTTCATTGGATCGGCGGCATTGATTCAAACCGAGGACAAATTGCTCCTTGAGCAGGGTTTTGACCGGCTTTGCCAGAAACCTGCGCTGTTTTCCATTGTCCAGCAGAAAATCATATCCTGGCGGGAGAATCACCTTGAAATCTCCTCTTTACTGGCCGACTGTCCCAAATAACAGCACGCTCCCGGGCATTCGCTGGCAAAACGTCCGGTTTTTCATTTCTTTGTGAGAATTTATCACGAAGAACGATGAGATATTTTATTCTGGTGCTGGCTATGGGCATTTTCTCCTTAGCGGCCGTCGCACAATCAAAGAAAGAACTGATTAAACAGGTTGACGATCTGAAGCAGAAAATCAACCGGCTTCAAAACGAAATCACCGAGTTGAAAAAGCCTAAAACAGCAAACATTTCCAGTGAACTTCAGGAAGTGAGTTACGGCATCGGGGTACTAATGGCATCAAACGTACAAAGCCAGGGGGTCGATACCCTCGACCTTGAAGTACTTGCTGAGGGGTTCAAGGACGCTTTCCTGGGCGACTCTTTGCAACAGGATCAGCAAAAGTCCATGATGATCGTGCAGTCATTTATGGAAAAGGCATATGAAATGAAGGCCGAAAAAGCACGTGAGGGCAATGCAGCTTTCTTTGCGCAAAACCGGACTAAAGCCGGTGTCAAGGAAACCGCAAGCGGACTTCAATATGAAGTTGTAAAATCGGGAAATGGAAAAACCCCCAAACCGAATGACCAGGTAACCGTTCACTACACAGGAAAATTACTTGATGGCAGTGTATTTGACAGCTCCGTGCAAAGCGGAAAGCCTGCAACATTTGGTGTGTCCCAGGTAATTCCGGGTTGGACAGAAGCGCTTCAGTTAATGAAGGAAGGCGACAAATTCATTCTGTATATCCCCGACGAACTTGCATATGGTGAGCGTGGTGCCGGAGGCCGAATCCCGCCTTATTCACCGTTGATATTCGAAGTCGAATTAATCAAGGTTAACTAGCAAAAAAAGCCCCTCGCGGGCTTTTTTTAATATACTTCCTGGGGGATGACTGTGACGCCGACTCCTTTGAATACATTGTCACCGCTGCTTTCAAATTTGATAAAAAGTCTTGCGTCGGGGTTACTCTCCATGAATTGTGCGTCCTGCTCGGTCCATTGATAAACGGCATTTGAAAGACAACACACCTTAACGGTATCACCTGCAGAAATATCCACGAGCGCTGTTCTGTCAATTTCAAAAAGGACGGTATTGCTTCCGAGTTCGTAAGTCATAGAAACGTTTTACCCGGCATACCTAAAAAACTGATACCGGGTGCGCGTTTCTCAGGTTGTGAGCCACCTGATAATCCTGCCCCAAAGGGATTTGGGTCTTTCCTCAGTCTCGGGAGTCATGGCTTCGTGTTCCTCGTAACGTCTGACTGCTTTGGTGGGACCTTTCGGAACTACTTTCTTGTGGTAATGCAGCTTGCGCCGTTCCTTCTCGCGTTCTAACTCCTGTTTGCGTCGTTCAGCTGCTTCGCGGGCGAGGCGTTCGCGTTCAAGTGCAACGGGATTTCGGGAGTCGTGGCTCGGCTTCTTTCGCTGACGACGTTCCCGGCGCTCACGATTTTCAGTCCTTGCAACGGGACGCTGTTCTTC
>JAEZDW010000130.1 GCA_023417955.1 Bacteroidota bacterium | reverse complement strand
ACTCATACGGGTCATATAGACACGCGACTCATCTACCGGATAGGTTTTATTCCCATGGGTGATTCCTTCATCGATCAGTTGAACATTCCAGTTTTGGCGATCGTGTTGGATTCCCATAACCATCATCGGCACGTTGTTGCCTTTATAAATGTATTCAAGGATAGATCCGTTTCGGATCATGTTAACAGGCTTGTCGGCAGTGGCTACTTCACCGTTACCGCCTAGCGCGTAACATATCGGATATTTTTTGTCCGGATATTTTATCGCTTCTTCCGGGCGGTAGATCACGTACTTCACCTTTCTGCTTTCAGCTGCTGAATTAAACTCAGCAGTATCCAGGCGGGAAGCGGTCACAAACTCCTTACTGGTAACCGTTGTTTGGAAGAGCGTATCCTTCACGTTCTGTGCCGTGAAGTATGCATAATACTTTGATCGTTGTGCGAGAGCTGAGATCGTTTTTCTGGCCTCTTTCCCTGCCGACGTTTCAATTATCCCGTGCGCCTTAATATTTGAGTTGTTCGGCTTGATACCATACTTGATAATCTGCTCGGCAGAATAATTAAGAGGCTTGGTCGATACGACGTAGTAGACTTTGGCCGCGTCCTGTGTGGTAGCATTCAGATCCGCAGAAACCGATCCGCTGGCAACTGCAGGCGACCCTGCAACCCATTCCGGCGCTCCTTTTGGATTAATGTCCTCACCGTCGTCACCGCCGCAGGCAAGCAGCAATGGCGCGAGGGACAGCATAAGGTATTTTATTACTGGTTTCATAAAGCAAGCATCTTACGAATATACGAAAAAACGCCCTTAGCGGCCTGCTATTGCTGTTTTCGTGGGCAATTTGCTTGACTCAGGTAAGTTTCCGGCGGAAGTTTATTAATAGCTGGTTCGAGGCCTTAATTCAGGCATTCCAGCAGGATTTCTACGGGATGAAGGGCTTTCCGGTCTGTTCCGTCCTTGATTTGGTGCCTGCAACTCGTGCCGGATGCCGCAATTATTACATCACCAGGCAGCTTTCGAACGGTGGGAAACAGTACTAATTCGCCAATTTTCATCGAAAGATCGAAGTGTTCCCGTTCATAGCCGAACGAACCGGCCATACCGCAACAACCGGATGGAATCATATGAACTTCGTTGTTTCCGAGCCGCGTGAGAACCATTTTCACCGGTGTCATGGACGAAAGAGCTTTTTGCTGGCAGTGGCCGTGCACCTTGATCAGGCGCTTGCGGTTGCCGAAGCGCTCCGGATCGATCCTGCCCTGCTGAAGCTCACGGGCAAGGAACTCTTCAATCATAAACGTATTTCGCGCGATATCCTTCGCGAGCACTTTCTCGTCACCTCGAAGCAGATCGGGGTATTCATCCCGGAATGTCAGGATCGAAGAAGGCTCTACGCCGATCAACGGCGTTTCGTCGGTCACCAATCCGCTAAAAATTGAAACGTTGGTCCGCGCAAGATCGCGTGCCTCCTCTAACAAACCTTTCGACAAAAAGCTGCGTCCGGATTCTTTGTGCTCAACAAATTTGACCTCGTAACCCAGGCGGTCGAGTAATTGCACCGTTGCAATACCAATGTGCGCTTCGTTGAAGTTGAGCAATTCATCGATAAAGATGTATACTTTACCAACGGGTTCTTTCACCGAGGGCACAAAACGTTTCAGAAACCATTTTTTCCAGGTAGTCCGCGATAACCCCGGCATACTTCGCGCAGGTGCAAATCCCATCAGGCGTTTAAAGAGATCGCCGGTTACGCGGTTTCCAAATACGGCGCGATATCCCCATGGCACCAGCGTGGCCAGTTTCATTCCGGTGGCAAAATTTCCGATCAACCGGTTTCTGAAAGGAACACCTTTCGTTTTATAATATTGGTATTGCCACTCCTGCTTGAGTTTACCCATGTCTACGTTTGACGGGCATTCAGATTTGCATCCCTTGCAACTCAGACAGAGATCCATAACTTCACTGATCTCCTCATGCGCGAACGGATTCGGCTTGTCAGAGCGCGTGATCATCTCCCGGAGGATGTTCGCACGCGCACGGGTGGTATCCTTCTCATTGCGTGTAGCCATGTAACTGGGACACATTGTTCCGCCGCTGAGTTCTGTCTTTCGGCAGTCGCCGGAGCCGTTGCATTGCTCCGCGGTCCGGAGAATCCCCATCGTCTCAGAGAAGTCAAGTATGGTTTCGAACTCTGGTGTTTGCTGATCGCGCTCATAACGCAGGTTCGTATCCATGGGTGGTGTTTCAACAATCTTCCCCGGATTAAAAATATTATCCGGGTCCCAGGCCTTCTTGAGTTGAAGGATCAGCTGATAATTGTGTTCACCAATCATTTTTGGGATAAACTCACCACGCAGCCTGCCGTCGCCATGTTCACCGGAGAGCGATCCGCGATATTTCTTTACAAGGGCGGCAGTGTCTTCTGCAATACGGCGGAACAAACGGACTCCCTCGCTCTTCTTGAGATCAATGATGGGACGTAAATGCAACTCACCACTTCCAGCGTGTGCATAATGGACGCTGTACAATCCATGACTCTTGAGCAGCTCGTTCATGTCTGCGATATACGCAGGTAAGTCCGTCACATCAACCGCAGTGTCCTCTATAACAGGAACAGGCTTGTCGTCACCCGGAACATTGCTTAACAATCCGAGTCCTGCCTTACGCAGATTCCATACCTTCCTGATGTTATCGCCGGCAACAATAGGATACGAGTAGCCCAGACTACGGTTGCGCAAATCGGCAACCAGTGCCTCCGCGTCTCGCTGCGCGTCTTCGGGTGTCGCGCGCGTCAGTTCGGCAACGAGAATTGCCTGCGGATCACCTTCGATGAAGAAACGATTCTCAGCCTGACCACGATTTCGTTTGGTTGCTTCAAATACGTAGTGATCCATGAGTTCGACAGCAGAGGGCCTGTGCTCAAGCGCTACAAGATTTGCATGAAGCGATTCGTCGATGCTGTTACAATGAATACAAACGAGGCGTTTATGCGGTGGCTCCAGTTTAGTCAGTTTGATTTTCGCGGCGGTGATGAAAATCAACGTACCTTCTGATCCCGCGATGAGGCTGCAGAAATTAAAAGGTTCACCATTCTGATTGAACGGAGCCATTCGCGCCAACATGTCGATTGCGTAGCCAGTATTTCTCCGGGGCACGCTTGACTTTGGAAATTCCGTTTCGATTTCACGGATATTGGCTGCCTCCGAGAGCATATTGTGAATATGCCGATATAATGTATGCTCGAATTTGTCAGTGTTTCCGGTGACCCTGCTGGTGAACTCGGCGGTGCTTAGCGAGTTGAAGTGCGCCTGGCTTCCGTCGGACAGGTATCCTTTCACCTCAAGAAGGTGTTCGCGCGTGCTTCCGTAAACGACGCTGTTTGACCCGCAGGAGTTGTTTCCAATCATTCCACCGATCATCGCCCGATTCGCCGTAGATGTTTCCGGTGCGAAGAAGTATCCGTGACGACGTAACGCGGCGTTCAGGTCATCGCGAACGATACCGGGCTGTACGATCGCCCAACCCTCTTCAGGATTTACTTCGATGATATTGTTGAAGTATTTTGAAACATCGACAACGATTCCAGCACCTACGACCTGCCCTGCCAGGGAGGTTCCTGCGGTTCGGGGTATCAGCGATGTCTTATTTGCTTTTGCAAAACGGATAAGGCGCTCAATATCTTTTTCAGAACGAGGCACCGCGACGGCAAGGGGGATTTCGCGATAGGCCGAAGCATCTGTGGCATACAAACGTCGGTGAGTCTCATCGTGATAGAACTCACCTTCGAATTCACTCGTAAGTGCGCTGAAATTCATGGCGCCAAAACTAAAGGAAAGCCGTCGCAGATCAAAAAGCAATCAGCTATTATCAAATGCAGATTTTGCAGTGGTGAGGCTACCAGGATCCGAAGGGCCTTTCGGACACCACTTACTGGACTATGCAGGTTATCGAGCCAATATGATGCTCACCGTTCCCATCGGCGGAATA
The DNA here is from genome assembly GCA_023417955.1 of Bacteroidota bacterium. GTDB lineage: Bacteria > Bacteroidota > Bacteroidia > Cytophagales > Cyclobacteriaceae > Ohtaekwangia. The sequence goes on along the minus strand of JAEZDW010000130.1, from coordinate 2,670 downwards.
ATAGAAATTAAGCTGAGAACGATGCCCTGGTGTGACCGAACCGACTACATCGGCGATCGGAATGATGAAATGACTTCCCGATCCAACGGTTGGGGTAAAGGCATCTACAGGCCGCTGTTTCTCGTATTGATATTCAAAAACGTCACCTGAATCGTTACGAACGGTGAGAATACTCTCGCGTGGCTCCTCGCCCTGGTGAATAAGCGTTATGAGTAATTCTCCGGCAACCGACTCATTCACTTTAAGTTCTGCCTGGCCAGTAGCGCCATCCTCGCCTTTCATTAGAAGCAGTTTGCCGTAATAAAAACTCCATTTCACGTGCATGTGCTCCATTGCCCCGAATGAAATTTCCGAAGGCGTCGCAATCAGGAGAACAAAAGCAGCTAAACGCATTATCGAGATCATAAAGCAATTATTTAGTAACACCAGCAATACATCACACGTAAAATAATCGTGCCCTGGCCCGAATGGCATTGACGGAGGGGGCAGTCGATAATAAATTTAAGGATCAGCCGTTCCCTATATGAGTTAGATTTTTTTCAAACATTTGTTTTATTGATTCCGGATAATAGGCCGGATCTCAAATTGCAAACCGTTGAAGTTTCGTTAAATTGTTGACGGTTGCTATTCGTACTGACTTAATTTTTTGATGTTGACCCTGAATAGAATGATGATGATGAATGAAAGAAGATTCAAAACCAAAATGATTGAATACTGCAAAAACATCCTTCACCATTTTACTTTTGACCGTGCGCTGTTCCGAAAGGAATATCGAAAATCGCTACAATATCTTAACGCGGAAGACCGGGCTGAACTTAAGCACTGGATTCGAAACAAATTCCGCTAGCATTCAATTACACTAATTTGAGTACACCGGGTCCCGTATGAACAACGAGCGGAGGCGCTTGTTGTGTGGAGCACAGAATTCGTGCGTTGTCAGCAACATTTCTTGCGGTAACAAAAGGATGGCTGTATATCCTGATCGTAGCCTGTTCAGAGATGTTTACAATATCTACTCGCTTTGCCTTGCCGATAACAAGTGATGTTCGACCTTTCACTGACTCGCACGTGATGACATCACAACTAACCTCAGCGAAATCAAGAATGCAATCTCCATCGGATTTGCCAATAACGAGATGCCGGCACTTTCCCCTGAGAACAAGTTGACCGTCGCCAACTGCATTTATCCTTACGCACCCATCAAGGGAGTATAGAATTCCCGACAAATTAAACTGGCCATTGACCAGAAGCTTCGCGTCACCGTGATTTCCAATAAGAATTGAATCACAACTGGAAGTACCATTGAATACGTACTTCCTTAACTTAGATCGTCGCTGCCTTTGTTTTTGAAGCATTCTCATCCAAATTGCCACTACACAAGGTCAGAAAAGCCCTTCATATGGGGCATGACCAATGTTATTGACTGCATTGTTTTTGGTCATCAGTAACATCCTGCCCTGACAACCTCACTCCCACTGTGTATTTACTCAATTTCGTCACGGCCCAAATTGACAAGTAATGACAAAGACATTACCTGAAAGTGAATTTCCGGTCGCACTGCTGTGCGATAACGACAATTCGCAGTAGATTTCGGACGAAATTCAACCATGACTCTTCGCGTCGCATCCCTCAATTCTGGCAGCAATGGAAACTGCTACTTCATTGGAAACGGTGAAGACGCGATTCTTGTAGACGCCGGGATTTCCTGTCGGGAAATCGAAAAGCGATTAAAACGTCTTGGGCTTTCCGTCGGAATGGTAAAAGCCGTTTTCATCACCCACGAACACGGGGACCATATCCATGGCCTTGCAGCTATATGCAAGCGACACAAATTTCCTGTTTATATCACCGCGCGGACAAAGGTTATGGCAGGACGTGCTCTTGAAACGATAGATACAAACATGTTCCGTCCAGGTGACGCAATACCTATCGGAGGCCTTACTGTCTCTGCTTTTCCTGTGAGGCATGATGCAGCGGAACCGCATAACTTCGTCATCAGCAATGGTGACGTTCGCGTCGGGATTTTTACAGACATCGGCTATCCCTGCGAACACGTTATCCACCATTTTCGCCTTTGCAACGCCGCATTCCTGGAGGCCAACTACGATGATGAGATGCTCGAGCGCGGGCCGTATCCATGGCCACTCAAGAATCGCATCCGCGGGGGATTTGGTCATTTATCAAACCGCCAGGCGCTGAAGCTTTTCCGTGAGTACAAGCCGTCGTTCATGAGCCACTTGTTCCTGGCACACCTTTCGGAAGAAAATAATTCACCGGAACTTGTAGCTCATCTTTTTCAAAAGGCAGCAGGGCGCACCAATGTAGTCGTTGCGTCGCGCAACCATGAAACCGCCCTGTATGAAATCACCGGGCAGTTTCATGACTTTCACGGCTCCGCGTATTCACGGACAGTTTTGCGACAAACCCAGCTTACACTTGGTTTCTAGGTGCCTTATTTAATCTTGTAGCTACCGGGGATGTTGCCGAATGTGATCGCGATCCGGTTCCAGGAATTTATCTGGCAAATCGCCAATACGATGTTTGCAATCTCCTCCTTGGAAAAGTGGGGTGTCATTCGCTGATATGCCTCATCGATTGTTTCCGAATCGTGTGCAGATATGTGTGTCAACACTTCCGTGAGATGAAGGGCAGCTTTCTCAGCTTCTGTGA
>JAEZDW010000056.1 GCA_023417955.1 Bacteroidota bacterium | reverse complement strand
GTCTCGTGGGCTCGGAGATGTGTAAAAGAGACACGCAGCAACAACTTCAACATCTTGTTTATTCTGGGAGTGTCAGGACTGATTTGCCCGCTAACGGTCCAACGAAATACAATCAAATATGAAGTTCCTATTTCCTTCTTTGCAGCCATTCTGTTATTTGTTCTTGTAAATGATACAATGATCCATGGCGGCGGGGTCACGTTGTTGAGCCGAATTGATAGTGGAATATTACTGCTTTTCTTCCTTGGTTTCCTCTTCTACATCTATCGTACGATGTCCGTGTCGGGCACGAATGGTGACGAGAGTGCGATTAAAATTTATCGGCTTCCCGTTGCTGTCGGTATGGTGGTAGGAGGTCTTGCCATGCTCGTTGGGGGAGGAAAGCTTGTAGTCGACAATGCTATTCTGATCGCTCAGGAATTTGGACTGAGCGAAAAAATTATCGGGCTTACTATCCTTGCGGCGGGAACTTCGCTTCCTGAACTTGCAACATCTGCGCTCGCAGCGTATCGCCGAAATGCCGACATCGCCATTGGCAACGTTGTTGGATCAAACATATTCAACATCCTGTTCATTTTGTCAATCACAGGTTTTGTGAATCCGATCCCTTATAACCCGGAGCTGAATTTTGATATCTATGTCGTCTGCGGCGCGACGATCGCACTCATGATATTTATGTTCACGATGAAACGTCGCCGCCTGGACCGCGTTGAGGCAGTACTATTCCTTGGCGCGTACGTCGCATACACGCTGAGGCTGATCGGAATGGAATAGCAGATTTGATATTTATGCCGGAGCACTGCCTCCGTCAACGAACGCGAAATATTTCTGACGGAGTTTATCATCCCAATCGTCCGCGTAGATGCCAACACGATCAAACGTCGCGCGAATCTCAGACTTATCAAGTCCCTGCAATTCACGTATTGACTTGATGTAGGCTTTTTCCTTGAAGATGGTAAACGATACGCCGTAAAGCGAGTGGTTAATTTCAAGTAGCTCTTTTGTGAACAGATGTTGATTGTTTACCGGTACGTCACACACCGGAGCAAGAACCTGGAAGTAGCCATTCTGAACAAGATTTCCATTCGCGTCTTTGGATTGAAATACATCAACCCACACACTGGCAGATCCAAGTTTTAGGTTCCATTGCCCGGGTTGCTGCCCTCGCGCTGTCGGCGGATGAATGTTGTAATCCGATAAAGTCTCTTCTACCATATTGTAATAGTGCTGGATGGGTTGGTCCATACATAATGTTGGTTAGGTGGAGGAAATAGAAGTAAAAGCTAACAGAATTACCCGAATTTAAAAAGCATTAGTGTCCGGCAAAAAAAGGTTCTCATTCGCTGCGAACATGACTTTCCTTTCAAATCCGGCTTGCGCTCGCCCAAGGACCCGGCACTGGAAATGAAAGTCCAAATCAACACAATGACCCCTGAAAAATCAGGGTGATTCTCCCTTGTTACTCCTTTGGAAATTGTCAGCAAACGCCAAATGTCATTGCCGCGATTGCGATCGGACTGCGGTGGATACGTAGATAATTCTCGCATATATCCCGCATTTATCCCGCATTCTTCCCGCATTTGACCCGCATTTGTCTCCCCTTATATATAAGGCGGAATATATGGGAAGCATATGCGTCTATTATCCCGGAAAAACGGAGCAAGCTATAGCAGATTCTACGCTTTCCCAATACGTTCAGATTGACGTTCGGCCAGATCGATGGGCAGGAAATTCAGGCCGAAGACCCGTTTAGGAGTAAAATCGACTGGCTGGAAATGAAAATCCAACCCTGGAATCCTTTCTTGAAAGAAATGTGACATTATTGACCCGGGATGCTTCGTTCATTCAATGCGGAAAACTCACAATTCCGCCGACACCACAGGTTTTTATCCCTTTCTAATTTTTCCCGGGCTTTCTGTTTTTGCATAACTGATGAAAAAAAGACAACTCTTTTTGGTTAAGGCTGTTTTTACGGTTACTATTGTAGTGTATTAGTTAAGTAGTACACCTAATGATTACAGCTACTAACCTTGGGTTCTCATATAATAAAAAATCTCCGCTGTTTAGCGAATTGACTGCGAAACTGCCTTCAGGGCACATTTACGGTCTTCTTGGGAAAAACGGATCCGGAAAGTCTACCCTTCTTAAGCTATTTACAGGTTTGCTGTTTCCTGATAACGGCGAGCTTAACGTCCTGGGCTTTTCACCGCGCAGCCGCGATCCGCTCTTTTTACGTGAAGTCTTTATAATCGCGGAAGAATTTGAACTCCCTGGTATTCGTATTGGTACCTACGAGAAGTTGTACAGTCCATTCTATCCACGGTTCAAAAAAGAGCTGTTCCGCGAATACATCTCATCGTTTGGATTGTCTCCTGACCAAAAGCTTACTGAGCTTTCCTATGGGCAGAAGAAATCTTTTCTGGTCTCGTTCGGACTCGCGACAGATTGTAAGCTGTTGATTCTTGACGAACCAACTAACGGGCTGGATATACCATCAAAGAGTCGTTTCAGAAAAATTGTCGCCAACGCCATCGACGATTCGCGGACGTTTATCATATCAACGCACCAGGTGCGTGATATGGAAAATCTGATCGACCCTGTAATTATTCTCGATGCCGGAAAGGTGATCTTTTTTGAAAGCTGCGAAAGTATTGGCTCACGACTAAGCATCACAAGGGAAACTACAGTTGATGAGGATGCGATTTATTATGAATCCTATCTGGGAGGATACACTGTCGTTTCAGAAAACCTTACGGGTGATGAAACCCACATGAATCTCGAGGTTGTCTTTAACGCGATCATAAATAATCCGCAACGGGTAAACGGAATATTCAACATTCGAAAAAATGCAGGGGAAGTATTTTGATATCATACGATTTGGTTTCCTGCTAAAGGTAGAATTCTATCGCAGCATCAGGGCTTCTGCCATTGCGTATGTAGTGATCTTTGGTTTGTTGTTCTTCCTGGGTTTTCTGCCGAAGATAATCTTCAGTCGAAGTGAAGGAACATTTACACATGACCACAATTATACGGTTGCATTGATAATCGGTGGATTTTTCCTTAGCAGTCTTGCATTTCGCGATCTTACCAGTACGTTGCGGCGATACCACTATCTTACGTTGCCGGCATCATCGCTCGAAAAGTTTATCTCAATGTGGTTGTTGACTTCATTGGGGTGGATACTTTCGTTTACCCTGATCTACACGGTATACACTTGGGCAGCCAATGGAATCGGTACTGTACTTTTTCCCCGAATGAGCTTTCTTCGTTTTGATCCGCTTCACGGGATCCCGGTTCGTGCCATGAAACATTATTTTATATGGCAGGGGGTATTCCTCGCAGGAGCAGCACACTTTAAAGGAAATGTTTTTCCAAAGACGTTGTTTACGCTGGTAGTCGCCGCTCTTATAATCGTCGGATGCGGCTACTTCATAATGGCAGACCTCTTCCTGTCGGAACATGTGTGCAATGACGAGTATTGCGAAATCGTGGAAAACATCGGACTTCATCCGTTGTGGTCCGCTATCGAAATGTCTTTTTGGTGGTTGCTGGCACCGCTGTGCTGGACAATAACATACCTCGGACTTAAGGATAAAGAGGTATAAAATGGAATTCAGGAACGATCAGGCTATTTACCTCCAGATTGCAGATCACCTCTGTGACAATATCCTGATGGCGAAATGGAATGCCGGTGACCGAATTCCTTCTGTCCGGGAAGTGGCAGTTCAAATAGAGGTTAACCCCAACACGGTGATGCGCACGTTTACATTTCTCCAGGAGCAGGGAATTATATATAACAAAAGAGGTATCGGCTACTTTGTTTCTGATGACGGTTACGAACGAGTTAAGGCACTTCGCAAGGAAAACTTTGTAAGTCACGAACTGCCGCGATTGTTCCGCGAAATGCACCTGCTTAATGTTTCCATCCAGGACGTAAAGCGGCATTACCAGAACTACAAGGAAGAACAGACGAAGAATCTTCAGAGTGAAACAAACAACGCGAAAGACGACCTATGAAAACAAGTGTGAAAATCATTACCACGACCGGAGGTCTCCTGTTGGCTTTAGCGATAACAAGTATGATAATCTTCAAGCGCGATGTTGGCGCACAGATACAGGAGCGGATCTCGGGCGAGAAGTATCGTCTGAATACTGTTCATTCTTTCAATGCTATCGAAATTCTTTCTGGCTGGGATGTTGAAATTAGTCAGGATGCGACGGGTTCGGTAGAGGTGGTTGCCGGCGATGCAGGGGACAATTCTTTGGTTTCCGTTGAGGATGGCTTGCTGCGTTTGGGAAAACGCATCGGTCAAAAACCCGGAATGTACAAACGCGCGAAGATTAGGCTACCGCACTTTAACTCCCTGTCAGCGGATAGCGGCACCATAGTGCAGATCAACGGTTTTAAAGGTGATTCAATTGCTTTCAGAGTCGCGAAAGGTAGTCAGGTCAATGGAATTAAGAATCAGTTTGCCACGATGATTGTACGATCGGCTTCACCAATAGATTTTACAATGAAGGAGTCGGAAGAAAAGTAGCCGGCCCGATAATGATACAACTCCAGCAAGAGAGAGAAAAGACACCAAGGACTTTAAAAATGACGTTAAGAAAACTTCAGCAGAAAAGAACACGGCTTCAGGCGGGTTCGTGTATTGCACGGGATTTATTGGTGCGGCGGTGTATTACATTTCGCACGCCACAGGTTTCTGGATTGGAACACTCGGCTTCTTAAAAGCATTGGTCTGGCCGGCTTTCCTTGTTTATGAAATTTTCGAACGGCTGCAGATTCAATGACGATATAAATGACAATCCGTATGGACTTCATGATTTTTAAAACAAATGTCAATCCGGCGGAAGTTGATCTGGTTCGTACTTCGTTTGATCGGATACCATTTATTAAAGAATGGACCATTGACGTCAACGACGTTGATCGTGTATTGCGTGTAAAAACCAACGGCGAATTCGATGAGGCGGATGTCGTGGGGCTTTTGAATGCTTGTGGTTTTCATTGTGAAGAATTACCGGATTAATATGCGCGAGCCTTGAAAACGCCGGGAGATGCCGGATGATAGTACTGCCACCTTTGTGTATATTTCCTCCTATGAAGTACATCACACTCCTCGGCGCCTTACTATTTATGGCTTCTGCTGTTCTCGCGCAACAAAAGAACTTTACCGAGAACATATTCATCATCACTTTTGATGGGTTGCGTTGGCAGGAATTGTTCACCGGCGCCGACTCAGCCCTTATCACCAACAAGGAATACGTCAGGGATCCTCTTGGTTTGAAGAATGAATTCTGGGCGGAGACCGAGGATGAACGTCGCAAAATTCTGATGCCGTTTTTCTGGGGTGAAATTGCTTCGAAAGGGCAGTTGTACGGAAATCGCAAGCTGAATAATAAAGTAAACTGCTCCAACGGCAAATGGTTTTCCTACCCGGGTTACAGCGAAATCCTCTGCGGTTTTGCTGACGACGCACGAATCAAAACCAACAATAAGATCGATAATCCAAATGTTACGGTACTTGAGTTCATCAACAGAAATCCTGCTTTCAGGGGCAAGGTCGCTGCTTTCGGTTCCTGGGATGTTATTCCATACATTATCAACGAAACCCGTAGCGGAATTCATGTAAATGCGGGATTTCAAACGGCATCGGGAAATTCGCTTTCCGATCGGGAAATCGTTTTGAATGAATTGCAGTCACAGATACCAAGTCCCTGGGGAAGCGTTCGCCTCGATGGTTTTACACACCATTATGCGCTCGAGTATGTGAAGAAAAACAGGACCCGGGTAGTGTTCATTTCGTATGGGGAAACAGACGATTTTGCCCACGATGGAAGGTATGATGCCTACCTGCATTCGGCCCACCGCACTGATGCATTTGTAAAAGACCTTTGGAATTGGGTGCAATCAGAACCCGGGTATAAAAACAAAACTACTTTCATTATCACCACGGATCACGGGCGCGGTACCGTTCCTGTG